>JACRGM010000202.1 GCA_016212345.1 Nitrospinota bacterium | reverse complement strand
TGGTGCAACGCTGAAGACGGAACAAAAGACAAGCCAGATGTGCAAGTTATTTCTGCGTAGTGCCTAAGGCGTACTGAGCGGTACGCCGTCGAGGATTTCGACTGATAACGCCGTGTAATTTGTTATATGGAAATCTATGAGAGGGATATGGGATGGAAGAGATTATTGTAACTGGTGGTGTAAGGTTAAAAGGGAGTGTAAAGATCAGTGGGGCAAAGAATGCCGCCCTCCCAATCCTTGCAGCGACAATCCTTACCTCTGAGAAGAGTAGAATTAAAAATGTACCTAAACTTGAAGATATAAGGACAATATATAAACTTTTTAAGAGGTTAGGTATTATGGTGGAGGAGGATGGGGATAGGGATAGGGAGGTTGTGATAGACCCTTCAACGCTGAATAGTAGTGAGGCACCTTATGATCTAGTTAAGACCATGAGGGCCTCTTGTCTGGTTCTTGGCCCTCTCATTGCACGGCTAGGAAGGGCAAGGGTTTCGTTTCCTGGTGGATGTGCAATAGGGGCACGGCCTATTGATCTTCATCTAAAAGGATTGAAGTCCTTGGGGGCTGAGATAGGATTAGAGAGCGGGTATATAAATGCAAGTGCTCAGAGGTTAAAGGGTACCAATATATGTCTTGATATCCCTACTGTAACTGGTACTGAGAATATAATGATGGCGGCAGTACTGGCAGAGGGAGAGACTATTATAGAAAATCCTGCCTGTGAACCCGAGGTAGTGAGTCTATCAGAGGCATTGAATAGTATGGGGGCATCTATAAGTGGTGCTGGAACTAGAATAATTAAGATAAAGGGTGTTACCGAATTAAAGGGTATGGATTACTCCATTATCCCGGATCGGGTAGAGGCAGGGACCTTTATGGTTGCTGCCGCAATAACCCAGGGAGATATAAAGATAGAGGACTGTATACCTGAACATGTTGATCACATTATAGCAAGATTGCGTGATGCAGGGATGTTTATAGAGGAGGGGGAGGATTGGGTCAGGGTGAAAGGTGGTCATAAGATAAGGGCTGTTGATATAAGGACCTCCCCTTATCCTGGTTTTCCGACTGATATGCAGGCTCAAATGATGGCCTTGATGTCGTTATCTGACGGGCTTAGTGTAATAACTGAGACGATATTCGAGAATCGATTCATGCATGCCCTCGAGTTAAAGAGGATGGGGGCTGATATTACTATAGATGGACACAGCGCAGTGATAAGAGGTGTCCCTTCACTTAGTGGAGCACAGGTAATGGCTACAGATTTGAGGGCCAGCGCCTCATTGATATTGGCTGGTTTATCAGCCAAAGGTGATACCATCATCTCCAGGATTTACCATATTGATAGGGGGTATGAGTGTATAGAGAAAAAATTGGAGGGGTTGGGTGCTAAGATAAAGAGGGTGAGGGGGTGAATTATTACGAAAATCATAAGATCATGGGAAGATGGGTATAAGGAGGCTGTTAAAGGGCTCGTCTTAAGGGGTACACGGTGTAGCACAGATATAAGGGATATTGAGAATATAGTAAGGGAGATTATCGAAAATGTACATAAAGGTGGAGATGAGGCACTTATAGAATATACAAAGAGATTTGATGGGGTTGACCTTACCCCTTCAGAGATAAAGGTAAAGAAAGAAGAGATAGATGAGGCATACAGGAGAGGAGATAAAGAGGGTATAATATCTATAAAGGCTGCCATCAAGAGGATAGAGAGGTTTCATACTAAGCAGATAGAGAGGTCATGGGATTACCAAGAGGGTGATGGGGTAATTCTGGGCCAGATTATAAGTCCTATTACACAGGTTGGGGTCTATATCCCTGGTGGAAAGGCATCATACCCATCATCTGTATTGATGAATGTCATACCTGCCAAGATAGCAGGGGTTAAAAAGATTGTTATGTGTACCCCTTCATCCCATGAGGATATAAATCCATATGTACTCATATCAGCAGATATATCTGGTGTGGATGAGATATTTAAGGTAGGGGGGGCACAGGCTATTGCTGCAATGGCCTATGGGACAGGGACTATCCCAAAGGTGGATAAGATAGTCGGGCCGGGTAATATCTATGTGGCTATAGCAAAGAGGTTGGTCTTTGGAGATGTAGGTATAGATATGATAGCAGGACCTACTGAGATATTGATAATTGCTGATGAGACAGGGAGGGCTGATTATATTACTGCGGATCTCCTTTCACAGGCCGAACATGATGAGATGGCGGTACCTATACTGGTTACAACCTCTGAGGAGTTAGCTGAGGATGTGGAGAGAAGATTATCTATTCAAGGCGATGAACTAAGCCGATCTGTTATCATTGAGAAATCCTTAGAGAGGAATGGTTTTATCTTTATTGTTAAGGATATGGATGAGGCAATTGAACTGTCTAATCAGATTGGACCTGAACATCTGGAATTGGCAGTAGATGACCCCTTAAAGATGCTGGATGGGATAGAGAATGCTGGGGCGATCTTTTTGGGACATTATACGCCAGAGGCTGTTGGAGATTATATGGCAGGGCCTAGCCATGTCCTGCCAACTGGTAGGAATAGTAGATTTTCCTCACCACTTGGGGTCTATGATTTTATAAAGAGGAGTAGTCTTATTTCGTATACTGAAAGAGGGCTGAGGAAGATTGCCGATCCTCTCCTTGATATTGCCAGGTTAGAGGGTCTAGATGCACATGCAAGGGCAGTGATGATTAGAAAGGGTAAGGAGTAAGGAGTATTACACCTAACTCCTAACTTCCGCCTCCTTACTCTATAGGGGTTTTACAATGAAGAATATAGATAGCCTTATTAGGGAAGATATCAGAACGTTAAAGGGGTATCATGTAGAGGATATACCTTGCAGGGTCAAATTGGATGCTAATGAGAATCCTTATCCTACCCCAGATGATTTATGGAAAATGGTGATAGAAAAGATAGAGAAAACCCCTATAAATAGATATCCGGATCCTGATGCCACAGAGTTAAGAGGTGTTATTGCCGAAGATCTAGGTATTGTACCTGAGGAGATAATTATCGGAAATGGT
>JACRGM010000028.1 GCA_016212345.1 Nitrospinota bacterium | reverse complement strand
GTTATAAGGTATACTTAAGATAATGATTTTAAACAACCAAGATATTGATCAGATTCACAGACATGCTGTAAGGGACTACCCAAATGAGTGCTGTGGGATAATAGTAGGTCCAAGAGATGATAGTCTCTCTAATAAGGTATATGAATGTATAAATATTCAGAACAGGCTTCATAAGGAAGATCCCCAGAGATATCCGCGTGATGCAAGAACCGCATATAATATAGACCCTAAAGAACAAAAAAGGATATTTAGGATAGCAGAGGAGAAAGGTTGGGAAATTAAGGGATTTTATCACTCCCATCCTGATCACCCTGCATATTTCTCAGAAGAGGATGAAAGGATGGGAATGTGGGGAGACGAGCCTATATATCCCAATGCAGTATATATTATTGTCTCAGTTCTAAATGGTGAGGTCAAAGAGACTATATTATTAAAATGGAATGAAGAGGAGAGGAGATTTATATCGTAGTTACTCCTTACTATATCCCTTCCTCATCCAATTCTTTTAATAGTCTTTTCTGTTTATTATTTAATTCCCGGGGGACATTTACTATTATTCTTACATACTGATCCCCTTTTCCCCCTCCCTTTAAATGGGGTATACCATATCCCTTAAGCCTTATCTTACTATGGCTCTGTGTCCCAGGTTTGATCTTGATCCTCTTTGTCCCCTCCATGGTCGGTATCTCAATCGAGGTCCCCAATACTGCCTCTGAGAATCTTATCTCCTTGTCTATGTATATATCATTCCCTTCCCTTGTAAATATCGGATGATCCTGAACTCTAATATTAAAATAGAGATCTCCACGAGTCCTCCCACGACCTCCACTGGCACCTTTTCCGGGAAGTCTTAGCTTATTTCCAGTACTTATACCTGCTGGGATCTTGACTGTGACCTCCTCTGTTCCTCCCCCTTCCTTTCTCAGTGATACCCTCTTCTCCCCTCCAAATGCAGCATCATTAAATGTGATATATAAATCTGAGGTAATATCAGCCCCCTTCTCATCTCCTTCCCTTTCTCTCCTTGTGAAGATATCTTCATATCCAAAATCAGGACCCCCCCTTGTGAAGATATCATCAGAACTACTTCTCCTTTGTTTCCCTCTCCCTCCAAAAATCCTGCTGAAGATATCATCTGTACCAAAACCAAAGTCCTTCAGGATATCATTTATATCAAATCCCCTGAATATGTCCTCCTTAGAGAATCTCTGATGAAATCCTTCAGCACCAAACATATCATATTGCCTTCTTTTCTCCTTATCACTAAGGACAGCATATGCCTCATTTATATCCTTGAACCTCTCTTCAGCCTTTTTGTTCCCAGGGTTTCTATCAGGGTGATACTGCATAGCAAGTTTCCTGTATGCCTTTTTTATATTATTCTCATTGGCATCTTTACTAACACCCAATATCTCGTAATAATCCTTATTTCTCATATATCTAAATAAAATTGAACTATCTTATCTACAACCTCATCAACACTCCCATCCGATACATCTACTATATAGTCTCCTGCCTTTAGATAACTTTCCTGTCTCTCCTCTATAACCTGCCTCTGTTCCTCTTCAAATGTAATCCCATCTTTTAGAGGTGGCCGATTACTATCATCCTTTATCCTCTCTATAATCCTTTCTATATCTGCTGTAAGAAGTATAATTATCCCATTCCTTTTTAGATTAGTTATATTTTCATCCCTTAAAACCACACCACCACCGCAATCAATAACACAATTGTCCAACTCAGAGACCTCATTAGTAACCTCTGACTCCATATCCCTAAATCTCTCCCATCCATATCTCTTAACGATCTCAGGGATAGGCATTCCTCCCTTCTTAACTATCAGGTCATCCATCCCTATCAATCGTCTCTTTAATCTTCTTGCAATCGCCTTGCCGACAGTAGTCTTTCCTGTTCCTCTGTATCCTATTAAAACTATATTCATATCAAAACCCTCTTAATATAACCCCTTCAACCTTTCAAAGAAATCAGGGAATGACTTACTTACACATTCAGGATTATCTATCTTTATCCCAGGGACCTTTAACCCAGTAATGGAGAAACTCATTGCCATACGATGATCATTATATGTCTTGATCTCTGCCCCATGAAGAGAGGAAGGGATGATTGATATCCCATCTTCTAATTCCTCTACTATGCCACCTACCTTTATAAGTTCTGCTGAGAGTGCCTTTATCCTGTCTGTCTCCTTTATCCTTAGATTAGAGATATTTGTTATCCTAGTCTCGCCTTCTGCAAAGAGTGAGATAACAGCCAATGTCTGAACCATATCTGGCATACTATTCATATCTACTGTGATTCCCTTTAATTTACCACCTATCACCTCGATATAGTCATTACCCCTTATCACCTTACACCCCATCTTCTCCAGTATATCCAAAAGATGGGTATCCCCTTGTGCTGAAAATGGATTGAGATTGGTAATCTTTACTCTGCCACCAGTTACAGCCGCTGCAGCAAAGAAATAAGAGGCATTTGATGCATCTCCTTCAATACTATATTCTCTATGATGATATCTCTGACCTCTCCTGATGATAAATCTTTTGTAACCATCCTTCTCAACATGAACATCAAATTCTCTCATTATATCTATAGTCATATCAATATAAGGCCTTGATGTCAACTCACCTACCAGATCTATCTCTATGTCTCTCTCAGCATATGGCGCACATAACATGATCGAGGTAAGATACTGACTGCTCTTACCGCCTCTCAAGGTGGTTTTTCCACCAATTATAGTCCCTCCTTCAATAACCACAGGAGGAGATCCTGTATCATATCTTGAATACGCCTTGACCCCCAACCCTCTCAGGCCATCCAGAAGGTCCTGTATAGGCCTCTCATTCATCCTTTCATCGCCATTTAATACTGTCCTCCCTGGGGCAAGTCCTGCAAATGTGGTCAAAAACCTCATAGCAGTACCAGAATTTCCAAGGAATATCTCCTTCTGAGGTGATCTGATCTTTCCATTAGTCCCTTCAACCAACAGGGTCTCTCCATCCCTCTTGATCATTACACCAAACTCTGAAAGGGCATTGATCATGTAAATGGTATCATCACTGAACAATGGATCCTTTATCTTACTCTCTCCCTCTGCCAGTGAAGTTGTGATTAATGACCTGTTTGTGTAACTCTTAGAAGAAGGAACTACAATAGTTGCATTTAGGTTGTTTATAGGTTTTATCTCGATCATACATTCACATCCACAATATTTATATAGATTTTCAGATAATAAATTACACAAGGCTAGAGGGAGAAATCCGAGTAAGGCGTACTGAGCGGTACGCCGTCGAGGATTTCGACTGATAACGCCGTGTAATTTGTTATATGGAAATCTATAGCTTATCTAATACAACTTCCCTCATTATGTTGATAGGGGCATTTCTCTTTGTCCACATCTCAAACTGTGCAACCCCTTGGTTGATAAACATCTCAACCCCAGGGATAATTATACACCCTTTTGCCTCAGCCTCCTTCAAAAGCCTTGTCTTGAGGGGGTTGTAAACAGCATCAAATACAATCATACCCTCTTTGAGAAAGGAATCAGGGACAGGGGATTTGTCCACATTAGGGTACATCCCAACAGGTGTTGTATTTATAAGTATATCTATCTTTATGTTACCTAACTCATCTAGATTGCAATATTCACAACCAATATCCCTTGAAAGGGAGACAGCCTTATCCATATCTATATCAGTAATAGTAAGGGATACCCCCCTTCTCTTGACACCAAAACCGATCGCCCTTGCAACACCACCTGCACCTATCATAACACCGTTTTTACCATCGAGCCATGTTCTATCCTTTCTATCCTCTAATGCCATCATAGCCCCATGACAATCAGTATTATATCCTATCAGTTTATTATCTTCCACAACTACTGTATTTACTGCACCTATATCTTCAGCCTCTTTATCTACCTCATCCAAGAGGGGAATTATATCCTCCTTAAAGGGCATAGTAACACTCAATCCCTTATAGAGGCCATTAAATCCTGATATAAATGAATTAAGATCATCAACCAGAAAGGGGAGATAGATATTGTTCAACCCAAGCTCACCAAATGCCCGATTATGGATCAAATACCCCATGCTCTCACTAACAGGATTCCCAACTAAACCATAAATATTGACATCTGGTACAAGCTTATCAATGCGATAGACATCCTTAAGTATCCTTGCAGGTATCTGTCCCTGGGCACTCTCCTTCCCCTCTTCAAGAGAGCCAAAGGTAAGATAACTTCCGATGATGGGTGAAAGTATCCTACTTATCTCACCGTGCTTCCCCATACAGAAAGAGACAATATCATGTCTCTTCTCATGCCACTTTATTAAGTCAAATATAATCAGATTATCATTAATAGAATTGGCAAAGGTAACTATCTTTATGAGATTGCATCCTGATCGGGCTATATCATTATATATCTCTTTTAAGTCAGAAGGGGTTTCAGTAAAATTGTGATAAGAGACTATAACCTTTGTTCCCTTACCTTCTTCTATAACCTTTTCCCTCAACCTCTCATCGGTAGTAAATTCAATGTCAATATATTCAGCACCTAATCTTATTGCCTCCTTCAACAGACCTACCCTCTCCTCCTCTGAACCTTTGAATCTCCCCCCTTCCTTTTGGCTCCTGGCTGTAACAATAACAGGCTTACCCTTTTCCTTGATCAATCTTCCTATATCAGGGGCCTTGATATAGTCTATCCTCAACTCTATTATGTCAGCTATCTCTTCCGCCCTTTCCATATCCCTTATTGCCTCTTCTGTTGTTGAGGCAGTAATAGGAATACATATCATGACTCACTCATCTCCTTTTTTGATGGGAATATATCCCATTTTCAGGGTAAACGCATGAATTTTTTTTAAATATCAACGAGTTATAATGTAAATAAATTAAGATGTTGGTCATTGGGTTGATTTTAACCTCTCGTTGCTAAGCTCCTGCTTAGCAACGCCTTTGAGTAAGAAGCTCTGCTTCCT
>JACRGM010000025.1 GCA_016212345.1 Nitrospinota bacterium | reverse complement strand
TTGAACAGCTCAAACAGCTCAAATAGCTCAAACAGCTTGAACAGCTTAAAGGACTTGAACAGCTCAAACGGCTTGAATAGTTTAAAGGACTTGAACGGTTCAAACGGTTTATTGAGATGTGATAATCATATAACCAATGATCCAGAAGAGCTTATGAAAGGACTCAATTCAAGACAGAGAGAGGTTGTTGAGACCGAAACTGGCCCTTTGATCGTTGTAGCTGGTCCGGGTACAGGCAAGACCATGACCCTTACCTCTAGGATTGCTAACCTTGTTCTCAAGCAATTGGTAAGACCTGAGCAGGTACTGGCAGTAACCTTTACCAATAAGGCAGCTCAAGAGATGGTTGAGCGTATAACTCTCCTCTTAAGGAATAGGGATAAGGTAAAAGAGATGACCATCTCTACCTTTCATGCCCTCTGTCTGAATATCCTGAAGAGTGAGGCAAGAGGTGTGGGGATCTCCCCTGAGTTTAAGATATTCAATGATGAAGACAGGTTAGAACTCCTCAACTCTCTTGAGATATCAGGTCTCTCCTATACCTTACTTGAAAAGATACTCTCAGGGATATCCAAGGCCAAGCAGAACCTCCTCTCTCCAGATGAAATGACTGTTTCGGATGAGAAATTAGCCTCCATATATCGCTTATATCAGGAGGAGTTGTCACGTCAGATGGGATTGGACCTTGACGATTTTATCTTAAGGACAGTCAAACTCTTTGAAGACTACCCAGATATATGTCAGAGATATAAGGAGCGTTTCCTTTCCATCTCTGTGGATGAATATCAAGACATTAATTTTGCCCAATACAGGCTTATCAGGATGCTTACAGGGGATGGGAGAGGGCTCTGTGTGATTGGGGATCCTAATCAGGCAATATACGGATTCAGGGGCTCTGATGTGACCTATTTCCAACGTTTTGAAGAGGATTATCCTGATACTAAGGTCTTTATCCTTAATGAGAACTATCGTTCAACTAAGACGATCTTAAAGGCCTCTGAGCAGGTTATCTTAATGAATCCTCAGACAGATAGGTCTCAACTGCGTGCTGTTATCGAGAAGGGACCAAAGATCCAGATATATAGGGCTGTTACAGATAAGGCTGAGGCCGAGTTCTGTGTCCATACCATCGAGAGATTCATTGGTGGAACCAGCTATTTCTCTATTGACAGTGCAAGGGTAGGTTATGAAGATGGTTCTGACGCATTAAGCTTTTCTGATTTTGCTATCCTTTATCGCTTAAGGAGACAAGGGGATGCCTTTGAAGATGCCTTTTCCAGGTCAGGTATGCCTTATCAGCGTGTAGATGCACCGATCTGGGCCAAGAAGAAGGTATTTCGTATCATATTCTCATATATTAGGGTCTTATCCGATAGAGCGAGTGATATCGATATCCTGAGGATACTGAGATCCCCTTATCACAAGATAGACTCAAAGACCATCAATATCCTTAAGAGATTCTGCAGGGAAAATCTGATCCCTTTAAGTAAAGGGATATCCATGCCAGAGTCAATCAATGACCTTTCATCTTCTGTAAGGACCAGGTTAAAGGGGATCGCAGGATCTATTCATGACCTGATCCATCAGGGAAGAGATATCCCTCTATCCCAACAGATATCTATGATCCTTAGTATAATGGGGGTCACTGGTATCTCAGAAGGTGGTGAGGCATCAGGAGAGGAGAATAAGACCTATCTCCCTATCATAGAGATGGCCATGTCATTTAACGGTACCACAGAGGAGTTTCTGGATCGGATTGCAATGAATGTCGAGACAGATCAGCTTATCCCCAATGCGGATAAGATATGTCTCATGACCCTCCATGCCTCCAAAGGACTTGAGTTCGAGGTGGTCTTTATCACAGGATGTGAGGATGGTCTTATCCCATATCGTAGAGGAGAAGAAGGTATAGGATACAGAGAGGATGAGGAACGTCGCTTATTCTATGTGGGTATGACCAGGGCAAAGGCAAGGCTCTATCTTACCCATACCTCCAGGCGTCTCCTCTTTGGCCAGACCATGGAAAATCCTGTCTCACCCTATCTCTCAGACATCAAACAGATACTACTCGAATATGAAAAACAATCCTTCAAACATAAGGGAAAGAAAGAGGGGGAGAGACAGATGACACTTTTTTAGTTTTTTTTACCAAAATATGTTAGCTTCTTAATTCAAGAGATGTTGCTCCAACTTGAGCATCTCTATCTTTAGTCTTATCCCCCCAGGGGGAGAGAAGCCACCTGGTTTCCCATCCTTCCTTATTACCCTATGACATGGTATTATAAGTGGAATAGGATTCCTTGCAAGTGCACCACCTACAGCCCTCTGGGCATTAGAGAGATTCAATCTATTAACTATCCAACCATAGGTCCTGACCTCGCCATAAGGGATAGACCTTACTATCATGTATACCATCTTCTGTAAGGGGGTAGTCCCTGTTAGGTCTATGTGGATGTGAGCATAGCCTACCCTCTCTCCCTCAAAATATCCCTTAATATCCCTCTCTAAATCTTTAAAAAAGAATGGCTTGT
>JACRGM010000198.1 GCA_016212345.1 Nitrospinota bacterium | reverse complement strand
TCTCTATCTTTCCAGGTTTTCCGTACATCAAGGGATCTATTGAATTAGATAATGCCTATAAGGTTTATGTTTCAGGTAATTATGCTTATGTAACAGGTGGAGTCGCTCTTCGGGTAATAGATATCAGCAATCCATCCAATCCTGAGCTAATAGGATATCTTGACCTACCAGGTTATACTGACGAGGTCTATGTATCTGGTAGCTATGCATATGTGGTGGGGGGAGGAGCAATTCTTCTGGTGATAGATATCAGCGATCCATCCAATCCGATAATTATAGGCTCTGTTGACCCGCCAGGTGCTGCAGTTGTTGTTCAGGGAGCTATGTTTTATGTTTCAGGTAGCTATGCATATATGGCTGGTGGGGACTCAGGTCTTGTGGTGATAGATATCAGCAATCCATTCAATCCTGAAATTATAGGTTCTGTTGATACACCAGGTTTTGCGCATGCCGTTAGTGTTTCAGGTAGCTATGCATATGTGGCTGATAGGGTGTCATATCTTTACTCAGCTTTTCATATAATAGATATCAGTAATCCCTCTAGTCCGATAATTACAGAATCTTCCTACTATTATGGTACAAATATTATTAGTCTCCATGTTTCAGGTAGATATCTATATATGACAGAGGGAGAGATTTATATAGAGTATCCAAATATAACAATGGGATACCTTTATTCATTCGATCAATTCGATGAATATGAATACCATTTGTCAGTGTACGATATCAGTATCCCCTCCAGTCCAAAGGGAATATCCTCTATAGGGATATCAGATTATCTCAATGATAGTCTTTATGTTTCAGGGAATTATGCTTATGTAGGTACTTGGGTTGGACTTCAAATAATAGATTTCAGTAACATAGATGAACCGATACATATAGGTTATGTTGAAATGCCAGCTAATGGCGTTGATGTCTATGTCTCTGATAACTATGCATATGTAACAGATTGGGATAATCTTCATATAATAGATATTAGAGCCCCTTCCTTAAGGTCTGCCCTTATAGGCTCTGTTGACATACCAGATTACTCCTTCGCTATCCATGTTGTAGGTAGTTATGCATATGTATCTGATGGGGAGTCGGGTCTTTATGTAATAAATATCAGCAGTCCATCCAATCCTGAAATTGTAGGTTCTGTTGACACACCAGGTTCTGCAAGGGATGTCTATGTTTCAGGTAGCTATGCATATGTAGCTGATGGGTTGTCAGGTCTTCAGGTGATAGATATCAGCAATCCATCCAGTCCAATAATTATAGGCTTTGTTGAGTTACCAGATTCTCTTTGCGTCTATGTTTCAGGGGATTATGCCTATGTGGCTGATTTCGGGTCAGGTCTAGTGGTGATAGATATCAGTAATCCGTCCAGTCCAATAATGGTAGGTTCTGTTGATACACCTAAACAAGAGCCTTCCTATGTCTATGTCTCTGGCTCTTATGCATATATATCTGATGGATCTGGAGATTGGGGGGGGACGGCAGACTTTGTGGTGATAGATATCAGCAATCCATCCAATCCGATAATTGTAAGCTCTATTGAGACAAAAGATGGGGGTGGTGTCTATGTTTCAGGTAACTTTGCCTATGTGGCTGGTGTCCCAGGTTTGATCGTGATAAATATTAGTACCCCATCCAGTCCTGTAATAATAGGCTCTGTTGACACATTAGGTGGTGGCGTGGATGTATATGTCTCAGGGGGCTATGCATATGTGGCAGATGGTTACTCAGGTCTTCAGGTGACAATGACACCTCTATTATTAGAAGGCAATGTAGAGGACCCCACCACTATAACAGCCACTATTCCTCCAGATCTACCAGGGAGCGATTATAATATTATAGTAACAAATCCAAATGGCGAGGTTGGCATATTGCGTAATGGCTTTAGAGTAGTAGATGCAGTAGATGTAACACCACCAGTGATAAGTGATGTCGCTGTTTTAGACATAACAGATACCACAGCAATAGTAACATGGGATACGGACGAACCTTCAGATAGTGTGGTTGAATTCGGCTCAACCTCAGGTGAGTACACAGATTCTATATCAGATACAACCTTGGTTACATTGCACAGCCAAAAACTTACAGATTTAACACCAGATACAACATACTATTTTATTGTGAAGAGCGCTGATTCAAGTGGCAACTCTATTGAGAATCAAGAGCACAGCTTTAAAACATTGACTGGTATTATTGTAG
>JACRGM010000199.1 GCA_016212345.1 Nitrospinota bacterium | reverse complement strand
TTAACTCAATCTTTTCAAGGGCATGCAACATATCCTCTATTTTGGATCGTATAATCTCCCGTTCATTGAGCAATTCTTTATTCTCTTTTATTACACCCTCCTTTTCTTTCCTTTCTTCCTCTGTCTTATCAACAAGGGCTTGTAAGGAACGATTCTTCTCTTTCATATCTGAGACCACATTGACCATTTTTATAACATAAGATTCTAATTTCTCCAGTCTTTTTAGATCCACCTCTTCTCCTCAATAAATGATAATGATATAGATTTTTAGATAACAAATTACACACCTCTATCTTGCCTCCTCTATCCTCACTTATTATATATATCACATTAGTATAATCTGTGTCAAGGGAGATTCAACATTGTCTATAGATTTCCATATAATAATTCAGCAATTCTGGATGAATGAGCAAAAACGAGACCTGGTAGAATTTTTTTAGAGTTTTTTGTAAGGTATAAGAGAGAGACCGTTGCACCTTGTTCAAAATTTAACCCTGTTATGGCTGTATCTGTTGGGACATTATTCAGACCAGAGTCTGGTGTGATGGAGTAAAATAATAATTTAATTTTATGAGCATAGAGAGACCATTCCCCCTTAATAAAGGGGGTTAGGGGGTTGTTTCAAATTTTTTATTTTTTTCTTGACATTTATTATTTCATAGAGGTAATATTACTATCTATTAGTTTTGTAACTGTTTAGTGTGTAAGTGGATGTGGAGATATTCACATACACATTCACTTAATTTAAATATTTTAACTTAATGGAGGGGAAATGGATACTAATTTGAAATCTTGGCAAAATGGTCTAATAAAGAGGTTGATTTTTAGGTTGATCTCTTCTGTTTTCGTCTATATTCATATCATCCTTATACTTATCCTTATACCGGCTTGTGGGGGGAAAAATGAGATTAAGGATATAAAGAAAGAGGTTTCTGAGATAAAGGAAGGGCTTTCTAATGTTACAAAAGAACTCCAAGAGGTCAAGAAGAGCCTTGAGACCTTTCCTATGATGAGGCCTCCTAAACGACCACCTATCCCTACGGTCGCTGATGTAAGTATTGATGACGATCCCAGATTAGGGGATAGTAATGCCCCACTTACACTTATAGAGTTTTCTGAATTTCAGTGCCCCTATTGTGCAAGATTCCATAATCAGATATTTCCAAAGATCAAGATGGAGTATATCGACACTGGGAAGCTCTTCTATATCTTCCGAGACTATCCACTCTCGATACATAAGGATGCAGAGAAATCGGCTGAGGCGGCCAACTGTGCAGGGGATCAAGGTAAATACTGGGAGATGAATGAGCTTCTCTTTAACAAACCGCAAGGATTGGAAATAGATAAGATCAAGGGATATGCGAAGGAACTAGATCTGAAGATAAATCAATTCAATGACTGTCTTGACAATGGTAAATATACTGAGGAGATAAAGAAGGATATAATGAATGGACAAGAGGCTGGGGTACGGGGAACCCCATCATTTATTCTGGGAAAAAGTACAAAAGATGGGAAGATCAAGGGGACCTTTATGCGGAGAGCCATGTCTTATGAGACCTTCAAGATTGATATTGATAATATGTTAAAAGATACATATAATGAAGGAGGAATGTTATGAGGACGACTTTAAATATCGATGACAAATTGCTTAACAAGGCTTCAAGATTGACTGGCATCAAAGAGAAAACTTCTTTGGTAAGGCTTGGTTTGGAAGCCTTGATTGTAAGGGAAAGCAGTAAGAAACTCGCCAGATTGGGAGGTACCGAAAAAAAGTTGAGAATGATACCACGCAAAAGAACAGGAAGTGAATATAGATTTTCAGATAATAAATTACACAAGGCTAGAAGGAGAAATCCGAGTAAGGCGTACTGAGCGGTACGCCGTCGAGGATTTCGACTGATAACGCCGTGTAATTTATTATATGGAAATCTATAGAATGGTTCTTGTTGACACTTCAGTATGGGTATCCCATTTGCGAGAAGGCAATACCACGTTGAAGAGACTGTTGAATGATGGAGATGTTATTTGTCATCCATTTATCGTTATGTCTAAAGAAAAGGAATAATGATAATGGATTCATATGAACAATTTCAGTCCTTCCTGACCCTTTATCCATAAATCTTCGTATCCAAAAGATAGACCTTACACCTCAAGTCTATGGTCTAATGCCTATGTCTAATGTCTTAATCACAGATTTAATTTGTTAAATCTGTGATTAAGGATTATATTTAATAAAAAGATTACTATTATAGGATATTTTGAATATGGAAAAAGTAGATATAACAATGTTACCTTCCATATATATAAAGATGGCAAGGTGGTGTATCTCAATTAATGATTTGGAATTGGGAATTGTCATCTGTAATAAAGGGATAGATAGATTCCCCAAAGATAGTAATATCTATTTAATAAAAGGGGAGATCCTTGTCCATAGATTCAACCATGATAAGGATCCAGAACATATAAGATTGGCAATGGAGATCTTCGAAAATGTCCTATCTATTAATCCGCATAATTATTTAGCCAAATATTTATCTGCCCAGATATATATAACTATGGATCAACACAAAAAGGCAAAAGAGAGATTAAGGTCTATACTTGCTACAGCCCCAGATGATGTAAAGGCACTTAATCTATTAAAAAAGTTGGAGATATACGGTGGTAAAGATAGTAGAGAAAGGTCAAGAGAAAAGATAAAGATATCCGGAGATGATGAGAGAAAAGATATATCTAATGTATCTATTGAAGAGCCAGCGGCTACCAAACATGAGGTATTGATTAGTAAAATGTCTATCTTTTATAAAATGGATGGGATATTAGCTGTATTTCTAGTGGACATATATGGGACGATACTAAAGAAGAAGTATAATAAAAGTAGTATAGATGAGGATATATTTGCTACCATGGTCTCTAATATCTTTAGATCCTCAAAAAATGGGGTTCAGAGGGCGGATCTAGGAGACTTTAAAATGGGAATGATAATGTGTACAATAGGAAACCTCTATATAGTAGATCTTAAAAATTCGATTATTGCTCTCCTTGTAGATAGGAATACTAATCAGACTTATATTGAAGATCAGATCAATAAGTATTTGAAGGCGATAATAAGATGAGAGATAATATCGAAAAGGTATTGAAGATCATCAATAAAAATCCTGGGGTCAAGGGGAGCATGGTTATGACCAGGGAGGGGATTATTATATCCTCTGATATAGGTAAAGAATATAAAGATGATTTAATATCAGCTATCTCTTCGTCCATATGCCTTACTCTAAGAAATTCTCTATCAGCGATAAACCAAATAGAA
Source organism: Nitrospinota bacterium (assembly GCA_016212345.1). GTDB lineage: Bacteria > Nitrospinota > Nitrospinia > SZUA-224 > SZUA-224 > SZUA-224. The sequence goes on along the minus strand of JACRGM010000199.1, from coordinate 1,220 downwards.
TTCTCCCGCTATGTTATTACCTGTACCAAGGGGAGATTATTTTTGATAAATCTTGGAAAAGAGGCAGTATTATTGATCTTAACAGATCTGAATATTGATATAGAACAGATGAATATATTCCTATTTGATGTTACAAATATGTTGAAAAGGAGCGGAAGGATTGATATTTGATCTTTTAGGTCTTATATTATAGCTTAATATTATATTATAGTTATAGATTTCCATATAACAAATTACACGGCGTTATCAGTTGAAATCCTCGACGGCGTACCGCTCAGTACGCCTTACTCGGATTTCTCCCTCTAGCCTTGTGTAATTTATTATCTGAAAATCTATATTATGGTCCAGGTAAATTTCGCATTAAGAGAAATAAATTGTAAAATAGTCTATTATGGTCCTGGAATGAGTGGAAAGACTACCAATCTTGTCCAGATCCATAATAGGGCCCCAGATGAACATAAAGGGAATCTAACATCTATAACAACTGAGGGGGAGAGAACCCTCTTCTTCGATTTTTTACCTCTGGATATAGGGACAATTAATGGTATGAAGACAAAATTTCAACTTTATACAGTCCCTGGCCAGGTCTATTATAACTCTACCCGGAAGTTGGTACTTCAGGGGGTAGATGGGGTTATATTTGTGGCCGACTCTCAGAGAAAAAAGATGAAAGAAAACATGGAGTCCTTAAAGAATCTTGAGACAAATCTAAGTGAATATGGCTTTAACATCAAGGATATTCCCCTAATTATTCAATTTAATAAGAGAGATCTACCTGATATTGTAGACATAACTGAGATGAATATGGCACTAAATGCCTTTAATGCCCCAACACTGGAATCTATAGCCAATACTGGAAAAGGTGTCATCCAAACCTTTAAGACTATGGCGTCTATTGTGCTTGAAAGGTTAAATAAAAAGGCCAAAGAAAGTACCCTTATTGGTAATGTCGATAATAATAATGTCGATAATAATATAGTTGCTGACATTGATAATGAAAAGATTAAGTGGACCGATTTTAAAAGATATTGCCAAATTCAGAGCAGATTGTCTGGAAAAGGAAAGGATACCATTAAACTGATCAAGGAGGATGAGAAGAGACTTTTAGGATCATTTATCAATTATAACCTCTTACTTCAGGAGGCGAGTAAGAGGAATTTGGAGGCAAAGGATAGTGAGATAGAAAGACAGTTAAAAGAATTTATCGCCAAACATGGTTC
>JACRGM010000200.1 GCA_016212345.1 Nitrospinota bacterium | reverse complement strand
TATCAGTACCCCCTCCAATCCTGTGATAATAGGTTCTACTTACACACTAGATTCGGCCAATGGTCTTTATGTTTCAGGGAGCTATGCCTATGTGGCAGTAGGGGGGTGGTCTTGGTCAGGATTGCAAGTAATAGATATTAGCATCCCGTCAACTCCTACAATAATAGGCTCTATTTACACTTCGAGTTATGCCTTTAATGTTTATGTCTCTGGCAACTATGCATATGTAGCAGATGATTCAGGATTACAGGTAATAGATATCAGCACACCCTTTACCCCTGCAATAATAGGCTCTATTTACACATCAGGTGAGGTCAATGATGTCTATGTTTCAGGCAGCTATGCCTATGTAGTAACTGAGAATGGAGATCTTAAGGTAATAGATATCAGCACACCCTCCAGTCCGGAAATTATAGACTCTATTAATATATCTAATTATGCTAATGCTCTCTATGTTTCAGGGGGTTATGCCTATGTGGCAAATGATGTTGCAGGTTTACAAGTGATAGATATAAGATCCCTGGCAGACCTTGCAAAGATTGACTCTATCGACACACCAGGTAATGCCATAGATGTCCATATCAGTGGTTCCTATGCTTATGTAGCAGATAATGTTTCAGGTTTACAGGTGATAGATATCAGCAATCCCTCTGATTCTGTGATTATAAGCTCTGTTGATATACCAGATTTTGTCCTTGCTGTTTATGTTTCAGAGGGCTATGCATATATTACGGTTAGGCAATGGTTAAATCTTCGTGTTTTGCAATTTAGTCTAAAAATAATAGATATCAGCGTCCCTTCCAGTCCTGAGATAATTGGCTCTATTGATACGCCGGGTAGTGCCCGCGATGTCTATGTTTCAGGTTCCTATGCCTATCTGGCAGATGGGGATTCAGGTCTTCAGGTAATAGATATCAGCGATCCCATAAGTCCTAGGATAATAGGTTCTATTGATTTACAAGGTAATGCCCGTGATGTCTATGTTTCAGAGAGTTATGCATATATTACGGTTGTGCAAGAGACAAGCTATTGGGATTGGCAATCTAGTTTTAATATAATAGATATCAGCACCCCTTCCAGTCCTGTGATAATAAGCTCTATTGATACACCAGGTTATGCCGAGGGCATCTATATTTCAGGTTCTTATGCCTACTATGTGGCAGAGAGGGATTCAGGTCTCCAGGTAATAGATATCAGCACCCTGACCAATCCTGAAATAATAGGCTATGTTGATACACTAGGCGATGCTCAAGATGTCTATGTTTCAGGCAGTTATGCATTTGTGCCTGTGAGAGCGGGGTCATCGATAGGTTGGTCAAGATTAGAAGTAATAGATATCAGCATCCCCTCCTCTCCTGAAATAATACAATCTGTTTACACACCAGGTAGTGCCCAAGCCGTCTATGTGTCAGAGGGCTATGCCTATGTAGCAGATGGGGATTCAGGCCTTCAGGTGATAATGACCCCTATATTGTTAGATAGCAATCTAGATGATTCCACCGCTATAACTGCTACAATACCTCCTAATCTACCAGTGGGTATGTATAACATTATAGTTAAAAATCCTGGCGGTGAATTTGGAATATTATATAATGGATTCAGCGTAATAGAAGGCATAGTGGATGGCATTGTTGACAACATTGATCCTGGTTTCAGCATACAGGGCTCGTGGGTAATCAATAATCTCCTTCCTGGTATATATGGCAAGAATCTTCATCTCAATCTCCCTGGCGATGGTACTGAGACAGCTACCTGGAAGGCTGAACTATTTGATGACGCTAACAATTATGAGGTATTTGTTTGGTATCCAGTATATATAGGCCTTGCCACAGATGCAGAATATATTATCAACCATGCCAATGGTGAAGAGATAGTCCTTGTGAATCAGGGTATCAATGGTGGTCAATGGGTGAGTATAGGGATATATGAGTTTGTAAATGATGGGACAGAGAATATAACCCTGTCTAATAATGCAGATTCCTGGGTTGCTGCTGATGCTGTTAAGTTTGAACTTACTGATCTCCCACGCTTGATACAGCCTATAATACCCATCCCTTGGAGGGATAAAAATGGACATAAATAAGTATAAGCTCCAAATAGTTATTTTAACAATCGTATTTGGCACGCTTATATACTATAGAAATAGCCTTGCATTAATACCAACGGTAGACTCTATTACACCGAACAATGGGTTGAATACCATATCAACCGATGTAATCATAACAGGCTCAAATCTTGAAGAAGGTGCAAATGTCTCTCTCTTTCCATGTAATCTCCTTTTAAGGGGATCTGTTGATGAACTAGATGAGGCCGAGGGTATCTATGTTTCAGGGAGCTATGCATATGTGGCAGATGGGACTTCAGGGTTACAGGTGATAGATATCAGTATCCCCTCTAGTCCTAGAATAATAGGCTCTGTAGATACACCAGATGATGCACAAGGTATCTATGTTTCAGGGAGCTATGCATATGTAGCAGATGGGGCTTCAGGGTTACAGGTGATAGATATCAGTATCCCCTATAGTCCTAGAATAATAGGCTCTGTAGATACACCAGATGATGCACAAGGTGTCTATGTTTCAGGGAGCTACGCCTATGTGGCAGATGGGGCCTCAGGGTTACAAGTAATAGATATCAACCTCCCTTCCAATCCTGCAATAATAGGCTTTGATGATACAATATTTGCTATAGGTATCTATGTTTCAGGGAGCTATGCATATGTGACAGGGGTAGGTTTACAGGTGATAGATGTCAGCATTCCATCCAGCCCTACAATCATAGGTTCTGTTGACACACCAGGTGGGCCTCGTGGTGTCTATGTTTCAGGGAGCTATGCATATGTGGCAGGTGGGGGGTCATGGTTAGGTTCATGGTCAAGTTTACAAGTAATAGATATCAGCACCCCCTTCAATCCTGGGATAATAGGCTCTGTAGATACACTAGATGCAGCACAAGGTGTTTATGTTTCAGGGAGCTATGCATATGTGGCAGATAGGTGGTCAGGTTTGCAGGTGATAGATATCAGCACCCCGACTGATCCTAAAATAATAGATTCTTTTGACACACCAGGATATGCCTATAATGTCTATATTTTAGGGAGCTATGCATATATTGCAGATGGGTATTCAGGTGTACAAGTGCTGGATATCAGCAGCCTTTCCAACTCTGCAATAATAGGTTCTGTTGATATACCAGGCTGGGCTATTGATATCTATGTCTCCGGCAACTATGCCTATGTGGCAGATTTAGTGTCAAGTTTACAAGTAATAGATATCAGTACCCCCTTCAATCCTGCAATAATAGGCTCTGTTGACATACCGGATGGTGCCCATGGTGTCTATGTTTCAGGCAATTATGCCTATGTAGGGGGTGGAGGTTTATACGTGATAGATATCACCTCCCCTTACACTCCTACAATAATAGGCTCTGTTGATATTCCCTCTGAGTCTGTAGAGGGCGCAAATGGTGTGTTTGTCTCAGGCAACTATGCCTATGTAATAGATGGCTCTTCAGTAGGTTTACGAGTGGTGGACATTAGCATACTGTCCAGTCCGGAAATTATAGGCTCTGTTGATACACCAGGTGAGGCCCGGGGTATCTATGTTTCAGATGGCTATGCCTATGTAACAGATGGGGGGTTAGGTTTAAAGATAATAGACATCAACATCCCCTCCAGTCCTAGAATAATAGGGGCTATTGACACCCAAGGAAATACTCGGGGTGTCTATGTTTCAGGGAGCTATGCATATGTGGCAGGTGGGGGGTGGTCATGGTCAGGTTCATGGTCAGGTTTACAAATAATAGATATCAGCACCCCCTTTAATCCTATAATAATAGGCTCTGTTGAAATATCAGGTGAGGCCTATAATGTCTATGTTTCAGGAAGCTATGCCTATATAGCAGAGGGGGAGGGGTCATTATGGACAGGTTTACAAGTGGTAGATATCAGTAATCTCTCTAGTCCTGTATTAATAGGCTCTGTTTACACATCAGGTGAGGCCCGGGGTGTCTATGTTTCAGGAAGCTATGCCTATGTGGCAGATGGGGATTCAGGCCTTCAGGTGATAATGACCCCTATATTATTAGATAGCAATGTAGATGATTCCACCACTATAACTGCTACAATACCTCCTAATCTACCAGAGGGTTTGTATAATATTATAGTTGAAAATCCAGGTGGTGAGGTGGGAATATTACATAATGGATTCAGGGTCATAGAGCCTTAAATCTCCCTCCAAATATCTACCCGATTTTCCCCCACAGAGACAATTTTTTGAGATTTTGAGCTTGAAAATATTCTCATTTTCTGCCTATAATTCTTTCTATGAATCTATCATTCAAAAGCGGTTTTTTATTACCCAGGTATTCATGCGATCTATGCATAGGGTTTCTTAATTGCAACGCAGCTATTGTACTCCACCCCTTTTTCACAAAGACCTCTCTACTCTCTGCTGGACGCATATACAGACCTTTAAACTGCTTCTGTCCATATCTTTCAAATCCTTCTCGGCTTTAGGTTTTAACTCTACGATAAATTTCATCTAATTTTCAACCGCCTAACGACGGAAGTCAGCCGCGCCGACCGCCCCAACCCTCCAGAAAAAGCAAACCACGCTCCACGGCGACGGCTGGACTGACTGGTTAGCCCTTTAAATCCCGAATATCCAAGGCTATACTTAGAGCCCTATTAAGCTCTTCGGTTTTTTGTGGAGAGAGCGATCCGACAAAGTTGGTCAGAAGCGACTTAGGCATACTCACAAGCTCATCGCAGTGAAGACTGCTCTCGTGCTTCAATCCCTCATCCATACCAACCATTACTTGAGTGGAAAGACCGTCATGAGTTGAATAAATCGGGGCACAAATGACTGTGGAAAAGCGAGAATCGATGAGAACTTGACGGCTTACAACAACAAAGACTCTGGATTTTTTGGGATCCTTGGCTGAAGGGTTAGCAACACGATACAATTCACCACGTTTCACAGATCGACCTGATAGGTAAGAACATCCGCTGCTTCTCGGTTTAGATAATCCGCATGCTGATTGATAATCTCAAGGTCTCTGACATCTTGCTGCCTGCGGATCAATTGTATAATAAAAGCCCGGACAGCATCTTCGATGAATTCGGACCGGTTTTTGTATTCCCCTGTATATTCGTCGATCGCTTTCAGCAAATCTTCAGACAAGGTTATAGATGTCTTGACTTTCATACTACAAAAATACCCCAGAAAGAATACTTTGTCAACAAAATTTTTCCTGGTGTCCCCAAATAGCTGCAAGGGACTCATAAAAGGTTTTAGTTTAGTTTTAAATCTAACAAATGACGAAAAGCTATGCAATAACAATGGTTTATGTATATAAACATAATTTTAAAATTGAATTTAAGTTCCCAAAAGTGTGTAATATGGTGTATGCTTTTAATAAATCATGGATAACAAAATGAACATTTTTATATCAAATTATCTTCAAAAAAATTATTATAGCGTACAGTATATTATACATTTTGGGGGCCATAGATATAATTTTAAAGGAATTCATTTTGGTAACTCTTTGTTATTGCGTATCTTTTTGTCATTTGTTATGTTTAGCGATAACCCAAACCTTCTGGTCAAAAGCCTTACAGCTATTTGGGGACACCAGGAATAATTCCTTACGACTTCTTCTAATACCTGCTTTGCAAGGGCTTTCTTCTTTTTCTTTGGAATCCTTTTCCAGCTAGGAAAATTTTTCTTTAGTTGCTTTTTCACTATCCTTTTGATATCCTTTTCATGCATGGAAACC
>JACRGM010000201.1 GCA_016212345.1 Nitrospinota bacterium | reverse complement strand
GGGTCTTTAAGATCAGGAAAAGGATTGCCTGGATCAGAGGCTAGGATGTGGATAAATAAGGACAACAGATTTGTCTCTCAATCATATACAAGGGTATATCCTCTTGTTGTGAAAAGAGGTAAAGGTATGATGATTGAGGATGTAGATGGGAACATGTTTCTCGACTTTACATCCGGCATAGCAACATGCTCTACTGGGCATTGTCATCCAAAGGTAGTTGAGGCGATTACAAGACAGGCAGATGAGTTGATACATATGTCTGGTACGGATTTCTACTATCCCTCTCAGATAAGATTGGCAGAACGATTGACCGAGATAACCCCTGGGAATAAAAACAAAAGGGTATTCTTTGGGAACTCAGGGGCTGAGGCGATTGAGGCGGCATTTAAGCTGGCACGGTATCATACAAAGAGGAAGATGGCTATAGCATTCTATGGCTCCTTTCATGGGAGGACAATGGGGGCACTTTCACTAACTGCAAGTAAGACAGTTCAGAGGAGATATTTCAATCCATTGATCCCTGGTGTAAGCCATGTCCCTTACGCATACTGTTATAGATGTCCTTACAACCTCACCTATCCTGAGTGTGATATAGAATGTGTAAAGTGGATACATGATGTCCTATTCATGAATACTATTCCACCTGAAGAGGTCGCTGCCATATTTGTTGAACCAATACAGGGGGAGGGAGGATATATAATCCCACCAAAGGAGTTTCACACTAGGCTGTATAGCATGGCAAAGGAGTACGGGATACTCTATATAGCAGATGAGGTACAGTCAGGGATGGGTAGGACAGGGAAGATGTTGGCATCTGAGCATTTTGGTGTTAAGCCGGATATTATTGCCCTTGCAAAGGGGATAGCATCAGGTATGCCTTTGGGTGTAATGATGGCCCCCTCTGAGATCATGGACTGGATACCAGGTTCTCATGCCAGTACATTCGGTGGAAATCCTATATCTTGTGAGGCTGCCTTGGTCACTATAGAGCTCATACAGAATGAATTGATGGAGAATGCTGATGTGATCGGAAGATATCTTTTAGATCGGCTAGAAGGGTTGAAAAAGGAATACGAAATTATTGGCGATGTGAGAGGGAAGGGGTTGATGATCGGTATCGAACTTGTCAGAGACAGGGAGACAAAGGAACCTGCTAATAAAGAGAGAGAGGAGATCATTCAGGGATGTTTTGAAAAGGGATTGCTCTTGTTAGGATGTGGTAGGAATTCTATACGGTTTATGCCCCCCCTTATCATCTCCAGAGGGGATGCTGATATAGCACTCTCGATCTTTGAAGAGGTATTAAGGGAGGTTAAAACGGGAAAGGGTAATAGTTAATATCCCTATAAACCAACAATAGTAGGCAAAATGGTGTAATCTTCCTCTTTTTACTACATTAAGTAAAAACCTTAATGCCGGATATCCGACAAACATTGCTGTAGTTGTCCCTATTATTAGAGAGATGATCTCTCCAGAATTAAGGAGATGAATCTTGGGTATCTCTAAAAGCATAGCACCAAGTATGGCAGGTATAGAGAGGAGAAATGAGAATCTTGCTGCTATCTCTCTGTTTAATCCGCACCAGAGCCCAAATACAATGGTTATACCTGATCTTGAGATACCTGGTGTTATGGCAATCCCTTGAACAATCCCTATAATAAGTGCATCTATTATCTTCATCTCCTTTACATCCTTTTTCATGGTTATACCCCATCTTGAAAAAAAGAGGAGAGTCCCTGTTATGAGGAGCATAAATCCAACAGATAGGGCTGAGCCAAATAACCTTTCAAAGAGGTCTTTAAATAAAAGACCGATAAGACCTGTAGGGATCGTTGCAATAATAATCAATAAGAGAAATCTGATATGGGTGGATTTATCAAAGGCTGGATTTAATTTCTTATATTTGATTGTATATGTTATCCCCTTTGCAGTATCACTAAATATCTTCCATATATCATCTCTAAATATAGCCATTACTGCTATAAGTGTTCCCATGTGTAGCATGATATCGAAAAGGAACTCAGGTTCAGATAGACCAAATAATTGTTGGAAAAGGACAAGGTGACCAGAGCTACTAATAGGTAGAAATTCTGTAAGTCCCTGAACTATACCAAGGATAAATGATTTTATAGGTGACATCTATCAATCTTCCCACTTAAATCTATTTAGTCTTTTAATAACCTCAGAAGGGGTTGATACAATCTCTGCCTTTTCTAGAGACCCTTCAGGATTTATATATAGTCTC
>JACRGM010000024.1 GCA_016212345.1 Nitrospinota bacterium | reverse complement strand
TAAAACAGTATCCCACTGACAAGGATCAGTATAGTGAATATATATACTGCTATCTCTTTAAAACTCCTCTGTTGTTTTGGACGATGTATAAGTGAATTCATTAAAATCCCTTTCCATAGATTTCCATATAACAAATTACACTGCGTTATCAGTCGAAATCCTCGACAACGTACTACTCAGTACGCCTTACTCGGATTTCTCCTTCTAGCCTTGTGTAATTTATTATCTGAAAATCTATAGTGGCATATCCCTACAACCTTTCAGCAACCCTCAGTTTTGCACTTCTGGATCTCGGATTAATAGATATCTCCTCTTTGGAAGGTATAACAGGGCCCTTAGTCAACACCCTAACCTTTCTTTCCCCTCTACACATGCATATAGGAATCTCTGAAGGGCAGGAACATCCCCTCTCCATAACCCTAAACATATCCTTGACAATCCTATCTTCTAGTGAATGAAAGGATATGACGCATATCCTACTTCCTTGATTTAATAGGTCAATCGCATCCCTAAGTGCCTCTTCCAATGCAGTAAGTTCTTTATTAACCGCTATCCTCAATGCCTGGAAGGTCTTCGTAGCAGGATGAATCCTCCTTGAACGATATGAAATAGGAATAGTTGATGTAACAATATCTGCTAATTGAGATGTACTCCTGATAGGATGCACCTCCCTTTCCCTGACTATTGCCTTTGCTATCCTATACGACCATTTTTCTTCACCATATCTCTTGAATATAATATATAGATCTTCGAAGGGTAACTCATTTACAAGATCAGCCGCAGATATCCCTTTGCTCCTATCCATCCTCATATCAAGGGGGGCGTCATGGGAAAAACTAAAACCCCGTTCAGTAGAATCCAACTGACGGGAGGATACCCCCAGATCAAAGAGAATACCATCCACCTTTAATATATTAATCCTCTTAAGGATCTTCTTTATATTACAAAAATTGTCATGAATAAAGACAATCCTCTCTTTGAGACATGATAATCTCTTCTTGGCATATTCTATGGCCTCCATGTCCTGATCAATACCTATAACCAACCCATTAGGGGTGCTCTTCTTTAATATCGCATATGAGTGACCACCATCTCCAATCGTACAATCTACATAAACCTTGGAGGATTCACACTTAAGGAAATTTAGCACCTCCTTAACCAAAACCGACACATGCCCACCTTCCATGTAATCCCCATAATCATCCCAAATTGGCCATTTCTTCTGCAAGCTCTTCAAATTTGTCATCATTGTTGGCGATAAACTCATCCCATATCTCCTTACTCCATATCTCAATTATAGTTGAGGCACCCAACAAAACAACCTCTCTATTCAGATTTGCATATTCCCTTAAGGATTGTGGTATCAATATCTTACCATGTTTTAGTATACAATCCTTCTGAACTCTCGAATAGAAGATACGTCTATAATCCCTAACATTCTTCTTCATGGATGAAAGTCGGAGGACCTTCTCTTCATATACCTCCCACTCCTTCTCAGGATAGATAACTATACAATCATCTATTTTAAATAGTACAAGTGTGTTATTATACCTATTATTGAGAACCTCTATAAATTTGCTGGGGAGGTTTATTCTCCCTTTTGTATCTATGAAGACATGATAGGTTCCCGAGAATGAAAACATTATAACACCCTTTCCACTTTTCGACACTTTGTGACACTTTAAAACACAGTATACACATAAATATATCTTTGTCAATAAAAAAATGGAGAAAAAATGGAGATTTTTTTAAAAAAATAACTAAATACAAGGTATGGTATACCAAAGGAAAAAAGACCACAACAGGTGGATATCCAAGAAGGGGATCGAAAATTATAAATCGAAAAAGGGGTGAGGCATTTTTAGGTTAGGGTTGTAATATAGATTTTCAGATTCTCATGATAAGGGGGTCTTATGATACCCTTTTCAGTGATTATTGCCTTTACAAATCTGTTAGGTGTCACATCAAAGACAGGATTTAAGACATCTATCCCCTCTGGGGCAATCTTTTTCCCATTTATCTCTGTTACCTCTCTCGCATCCCTCTCCTCTATCGGTATTTTATCACCAGAATCTAGAGTGATGTCGAATGTTTAAATTGGTGCTACAACATAAAATGGGTTATTATGTTCCTTAGATAATAGAGCTAAGGTGTATGTCCCGATCTTGTTGGCCACATCTCCATTAGCAGCTATCCTATCTGCTCCCACCATAACAAGGTCTATCTCTCCCTTCTTCATAAAGTATCCTGCCATATTATCAGTAATCAATCTCACAGGTATCCCTTCCTTCTTCATCTCCCATGCTGTGAGACGAGCGCCTTGTAAGAAGGGTCTCGTTTCATCAGCAAAGACCTTAATCTTTTTCCCTTTTATAAAGGCCGCCTTTATCACGCCTAGTGCAGTCCCGTAATCCCCTCCAGTTGCTAGTGCACCGGCATTACAATGTGTTAATATGGTATCCCCATCCTTGATTACTCCTTCTCCATTCTCAGCCATTATCTTATTTGTTAATAGATCTTCCTCCCATATCTTTATAGCCTCATCTTCTAACATCTTTTTTAGTGAAGCTACATCCTTTTCTCTATTTTCCTTTACCATATTCTTCATCCTTTTCACAGCCCAGGAGAGATTTATTGCAGTGGATCTTCTATTTATCATATAATCACAGATAGACTCTATTTTTGAATAGAATTCATCAAAACCATCTGCCTCAATATTACGAGCACCGATTGCTACACCCATAGCAGCAGCTATCCCTATAGCAGGGGCACCTCTTATCAACATATCTTTTATAGCATCTCCAACCTCCTGATAATCCCTTAATTCTACATATACCTCTTCCCTTGGAAGCCTTGTTTGATCTATTATTCTTACTATCCCATTATTATACTCAATAGTTTTGATCATATTTACTCCTATAATAATTACCCGAGGATAGCCTGTCCCACTGTTCAGGGCTATTCGAGGAAGGAGAAATCCCTTTTAATGCATATTATAAGCTAACTGCATTAATGATTTTACGAAGAACTCTTGGAGAAAGAATATTATAAGTAAGACAATAAGGGGTGAAAAATCAATCCCATATGATGTAATAGGGAGACGCCTTCGTATAGGATATAGAACAGGCTCTGTAATCTTATAAAGGAATTGTACTATCTGATTATATGGATCCGGATTTACCCATGATATTAGAGCCCTTGCAATGATAATATAAAGATATATCTGCAGGATATAATGTATAATAACAGCAATGGCCTCTATAAAATTCGCAAAAATGAACATCTTTATCCTCTAAAAATAGCCCCTCACCCTCCCACAAAGGCACGGACAAACAAGCCTGTCTGTGTGCCTGCCTGTGCATTGCACGCAGACAGGCAACGCACAGGCAGGTTTGTCCATGCCACCCAGCTTTATCATCTAATTTATTTTCATCCCTCTTTGTGCCGACTGGGGTCGGCATGAGGATTTCCTTCCTTTTTTATTGATTCTGTAGATTTTCAGATAATAAATTACACAAGGCTAGAGGGAGAAATCCGAGTAAGGCGTACTGAGCGGTACGCCGTCGAGGATTTCGACTGATAACGCCGTGTAATTTGTTATATGGAAATCTATGTCTGATTTCTTCCCAATTCCTTAGATTTAAGCGTAGCAACCTCTACAGCATTTATCATAGTTGTCCTCAATCCCCCTTCCTCCAGTGTATGCAACCCAGCGATTGCTGTTCCACCTGGGGATGTTACCATATCCTTTAATTGTCCAGGATGTTTTCCTGTCTCTAATACTAGTTTCGCTGCCCCGAGCACGGTCTGGACAGAGAGTATCATTGATATATCCCTTGAAAGGCCCATCTTAACACCTGCATCGGCGAGGGAATCTATGATCAAGAAGATATAGGCCGGCCCACTTCCGCTTAAGCCGGTAACCGCATCTATAAGATCCTCATCCACTATCACTGTCTTCCCAACTGCATCGAATATCTGTTGGGCGATCTTTATATCCTCCTGAGAGGCATTTTCACTATATGCCAATGCTGTTGCACCTTCTTGAACAAGGGCAGGGGTATTGGGCATAGCACGGATTATTCTTAATTTCCTATCCACCACCTTTTGTATTGCAGAGATAGGTACACCCGCAGCAATAGATATAATGAGTTTTGGCTCGTCAAGGACATCGATGATACCCCTTACCACCTTACTAAGTATCTGTGGTTTCACGGCAAGTATAACTATGTCTACCTTCTGAACAGCCTCACTATTGTCAGTAGTTGTTTTAATCTTGTATAGACCTCTCAGATAATCGAGTCTATCAGTTCGAATATCAGATGCCCATATGTTCTTGGGATCTATAAAGTCTGCCTTCAGTAGTCCTTTAATCAGTGCCTCAGCCATATTACCTGCTCCAATAAAGGCTACATTTTTTTTCTTTAGCATAATCTGAAAATCTATAACAACCTATGTTATCTTTTATTTGGCCCAAAGATTACAGTACCAACATTTTTAATTTTTTATCTTTAATCTTTGATTTTTATTTTATTTTGTCTTTCTCCAAAGATTGCAGTACCAACCCTTACTAATGTTGCCCCCTCTTCTATGGCAACCTCAAAATCACTAGACATTCCCATTGAGATCTCTTTCATTACTACACCCTCGATCACTTCCCTTTCTATTTCCCTCTTCTTATCCATCAACTCTCTGTAATATATCCTCGAATCCTCTGGGTCTTCTGAGAGAGGGGGTATTGTCATCAACCCTCGTATGGAGATATTCTGCAGGAGAGAGATCTCCTTGATTAAATCAAGTGTCTTTTCTCCCTTTACACCATGTTTTGACCCCTCACCAGAGAGATTTATTTGAATTAATATATCAATAGTCCTCCCTCTTTTCTGGGCACTCTTACTGATCTCCCTTGCTAAAGGAAGAGTATCTACAGAATGGATAAGATCAAAAAGATCAAAGATATATTTTACCTTATTTCCCTGGAGATGTCCAACAAGATGCCAACTGACACTATGTCCTATCTCTTCAATCTTTTCCTTTGCCTCCTGAACTCGATTCTCTCCACATATCTTTACCCCATAAGATATAGCCTCTTTTATTCTAGAGGGTTCCACACTCTTTGTAACCGCTACTAATTTGACCTCTTGGGTATCTCTTCCAATCCTTTCTGTAGCACTCCTTATACGATCCCTTATCCTCTCCAGATTTTCAGCTATATCAGCTTTATAGGACATATAAACTTTGCCATCCTAATGTCCAATGGGGACATGATTAAGAAGGATATCTTCGTCACTTACTATAGATTTTCAGATAATAAATTACACAAGGCTAGAGGGAGAAATCCGAGTAAGGCGTACTGAGCGGTACGCCGTCGAGGATTTCGACTGATAACGCCGTGTAATTTGTTATATGGAAATCTATAGAATTTTTTATCATTTATATGAGAAATAACATATATAAAGCTAGATGTCAAGATTAAGTTACATCGATTAAGTTGACAGATTAAGTTGACACCTTTCGGTATAGGTGATAATATAAAATTAACTATCGGCTAAAGCCGATGGCTTGAAGGTTCAAGGAGTCAGGAGTATGGCCTCTGAGATTATAATTAATACAAATCCAAGCGAGACAAGGGTTGCTCTCTTAGAAAATAATACCATTGCAGAACTATATATAGAATATAAGAAATATGAGAGTATTGTTGGAAAT
>JACRGM010000196.1 GCA_016212345.1 Nitrospinota bacterium | reverse complement strand
TTGGTTAATGCCTTGATTTTTCTTTTTTCTATGGTTCTGATCATTGCCACGGTCTCATTCTGGACCACCCAATCATATGGTCTGGCCATGATTTTTGATAACCTTTTGAAGATTGGTCGCTATCCTCTTGATATCTTCGAGGGTTTTTGGAAGGTAGTCTTTGTCTATTTTCTTCCCCTAGTATTGATCGCTCAGATACCCTCGCAGGCGCTTTTGCAATCCCTGTCTTTAGAGATTGGCCTCTTTGCCTTTGGTGTTACAGGTGTATTTTTGTTCATTGCCTTGAATTTCTGGAAGCTAGGGCTTAAGAATTATTTATCTGCAAGTAATTAAAAGAGGCATAAGGCGTAAGGGTGAGGCAGAAGGTTAGAGGGAAAGGTGTGACATGGAAGGTAGAAGGTTAGAGGTGAAAGATAATGAAAGCGATTTTAGCGAGGAATCTTTCCAAAACATATTGGTTCTATGAGAAAGAAGCAGGTCTTTCAGGCTCTATAAAGGCCCTATTTCGGGGAATAAAGGTTTTTGTGGAAGCGGTTAAGGAAATCAACCTTGATGTAGATGTCGGCGAGGTAGTGGGTTTTATTGGATTAAACGGAGCTGGAAAAACCACTACTTTGAAGATGTTATCAGGGATTCTTCATCCTACAGATGGTCATGTAGAGGTAATGGGTTTTTCCCCTTTCAGGCGAGAGAAGGCCTTTCTTAAAAACATCACTTTTGTCACAGGACAGAGAAATCGGCTTTTCTGGGATCTGCCTGCTGAAGAGTATTTTCACTTTTGCAAGATTGTGTTTGAAATCCCAGAAAAAGTCTTCCAGAGGAATCTGAGGAATCTAATTGAGTTGGCCGATATTGGGAATATCTTAGAAATCCCTCAGCGGAATCTATCTACAGGACAGAGGAAACGATGCGAGCTTGTTGCAGCTTTGCTTCATGATCCCAGAGTCATTTTCCTTGATGAACCTACAAATGCCATTGATCTTACTAATACAAGAAAGATACGGGAATTTATCAGGGAAAAGAGAAAAGAAGGAAGGTATACTATTATTCTTACCTCTCATAATATGTCGGATATTGAGCAGGTATGTGATAGGATCGTGATCATCAATCGGGGTAGGATTGTCTTTGACGGGAGTATCAGAGACCTGAACCACATAGATGGGTTTAAGAAGCAAATAAAGGTCGTCTTCAATGGCCAGTTTACATTGGATCAGGTTAAAGAGCTTGGAGAAATCAGAAAAATGGATGGTCAGGAGGTCTTGCTTGAGGTTGAACCTGATAGGGCTGCCTCTATAGCCTCACATTTGTTTGCCAATTTTCATATTAAAGACATTAGCATCACAGATCCACCATTGGAAGAGATTATTGAATCTTATTATTATTAGAGCTCGCACAAAAATAACTTCACATTTTTCGCGCCCAGATTTGGGTCAGATTTGGTCGATCTCAGGGAGCAAAACCACAGGACTAACATCGCTATTTCATGGGTGGCATGGACAAACTTGTTTGTCTTCATAACAACGCTTTACCCTTGGTCTCAATATGTTTTGTCAAGAATATTTCGTATAATTTTTTTTTGAATAATATTCTACCCAAATCTCATGTTATAATTTTATTAAAGGGGTAGCATCTGTCAAGATAATAGACAGAAAACTCTTAGAACAATTTGAGATAATTTCAAAACTGACCCCCCATGATAAAGATGCGGTAAAAACCATACTTGAAGGCATAATTATAAAAAATAGGCTTGAGGAAATAATACCTTCTAATTAGGTTAAAATAATCTATAGATTTTCAGATAATAAATTACACAAGGCTAGAGGGAGAAATCCGAGTAAGGCGTACTGAGTAGTACGTTGTCGAGGATTTCGACTGATAACGCCGTGTAATTTGTTATATGGAAATCTATAATAGGGCGATGCACTTGACCTCAGTAACCACAATAGTAGTGTAATCACATGGAAGATTGCCCCCAGAAATTGCCCCCATACCTAATGGCTACTTGAGTCAAGAGGATAGCTCCATACCCACAATTTAATAAAAGGCGATAACTATAGCCATGACACCGAAGGAATATGGGAAGAAGATAATAGAGCTTGAGAGAGATAAGGATTATAAAGGGGCTTATGAGATTGTAAGAGAGTCGCTCACTATTTATCCTACAAATCTATTCCTCCTCAGAAACGAGGTATATCTCCTATATAGATTAAAGAGGATAAAAGAGGCAAGGGAGAGGGCTGAAGAGAGGATGGGGCTTTTGAAGGATGATCCATTCTTTTTAAGGACTTATCTTTTAATCCTTGAGAAAGAAAAGGCAAAGGAAGATATTGAGCATATGATAGAGGGAGATATATTTCTAATGCGAATAAATGATAAAGAGTTTTATATCTTCCTGTCCAAACTTGTAGCCCGGGTCTTTAACAAGGAGAAGGGATTGGAGATATTGAAAAGGGCGGTATCGATCTTTCCTGATAATAATGAATTAAAGGGTATTTTAGATGGGTGGGAAAAGGAAGGGGGTTCGGATGGTAGATATAGATATTATAAGGAACAATTCAAAGGGAAAAAGGTTAAAGATGCAATTATGGAGATCGAAAACCTAAAGGTACTCCCAAATTATGCAAATGATTATGAACTTCATCTCTATCTTGCTGAACTCTATAAGAAGATAAAGAGATATGACAAGACAATAGAGGTGTATAAGTATCTTTTAACCTTAAAGGATGACGAATTTACTCGGAAGATGCTTGGATATGCATATTATAAGATAGGAGATATTGAAGATGCATTGGTTTATCTGAAGGATATATTCTTAAAAGATCCATATGATCATTATCTTTATTCAACGATCCTTAAGATCTTTGAAGCAAGATTCGATCTTGAAGGCCTTGAAAGGTTAATACTCGAGGCAATAAGCATAACCCCTGATGCAAGACATCTCTATGGGGTCTTAAAAAGGGCAAAGAAATGGGAGAGAGGCTGAGGGCAGAGAGGCTGAGTGATATAGTCGAGATTCCAGAGGTCAAGCTAGTAGTAGAGCTTGATGATGCTGATAATGACCCTGAAGGGATAATATCCTCTTTTGTCTTTACCAGAGAGGTGGAGGAGAGTATACATACTATTTTAGGGAAGATAGATAAAGATAAGGGTTGCGGAACATTTATAAAGGGGAATTTTGGGAGTGGTAAATCCCATCTTCTGTCATATCTTTATCTCCTCCTAAAGGATAAAGATATCCCCCTCCTTGAGGGTTATTCAAATATAAAGGCTAAGGATATAAAGATCATAAAGGTCTCACTTGTAAAATATCCAGCCTCACAGGGACTTGAGGAGATAGTCCTGACCTCCTTTGGTTATAAGGGTGATGTTGTCAACAGAGAGGAGACCTTCAGGGAGATAGTGGATAGACCCACGGTGATAATAATTGATGAGCTCTCAGAGTTTCTCCGTTCAAAGCCCTCGGCTTCCTCCTTTTACGAAGATATAAGATTTTTGCAATTCATAGGGGAATTCTCATTTCATAACACCCTATGGATAATTGCATCCCTACAGGAATGGATTGAAGAGACAGGCCATATATCATCAAATATATTCAACAGGATTAAGGATAGGTATCAGATTAGGATAAACCTCACATCTAAACATATAGAGGATATTATTGACCAAAGGATAGTAATAAAAAGGGAAGGAGCTGAAGAGATAATAAAAGATGTATTCTCTGAGTTAAGGAGGTACTATCCCCACCTCCCCCTGAAATACGAAGAATTTAGGAAGACCTATCCCCTCCATCCCTTTACCATAAGGTATTTATCAGGCCTTAGCCCTGTATTCTCACAGCATAGGGGGGTTATACATTTTGTCTTTAGCGAGGTCAAAAAGATACTAAACGGGCCACCTGATGTACTTATTACCCCTGAGGTCATATTTGATCATTTTGAGGATAGGATAAGGGAGATCCCAGAGTATTCCTCCTTGGCAAGGGTGGTATATGATTACTATAATGACCATATTGAGGAGATATTACCTCACTCTTCTCAGAGGGAGATAGGACTTTCAACGATAAAGATATTGATCCTCTCTGAGATATCTCCATTTGAAAAGCGAAAGACAGCAAAGGATATAGCAGAGATCCTCCTAAAGAAGATAAGTACCCTCACGACACAGATAAACTATGAATTTATAAACAAGGGGATACTTGAACCTCTTGTTTCCCACCAGATGTATATAAACAGGGATGGAGAGGTCTATTATATTGATTCTAGGGTAGATGAGGGACTAAAGATAAAGGGGAAGATAAAGGGGATAAGGGAGAGATTTGAGGATAGAAATCATCTCTTCTTACAGATATGTAATATCCTTAGCCTATCCTATCTACCATTGAAGGATGTGAGGGAGGGTAAGAGATATAGATTCATCTGGCAGAACAGTCTGAGGGAATGCGTGGTGATAGTTTCCCTTAACTCACCGATAAAGAGGGATGAGGTGGAGAGGATGCTGGAGGGGGTTAGAAAGAGGCTTGATGGTTTTTTCATAATCCTCTCCCCCTTTTCAGATGGGGGGGACCTTATCTCCTCACTCAAGGAGAGATTTCCATCCCCATTTCTTTCATCTCTAATCTTCTGGATACCAAGAGATTTTACAGATGAGGAATTAATATTTGTAGAGGAATTCATTGCAAGGTCTCATCTCCTTGAGGAGTTTCCGAATCTAAGGAATGAGGTACAAAGGGATGATGTACGGTTCAGGGAGATAATGACAAATATATATTTTGGAGGGAAGATCATTTATGCCTCTGGTAAGAGTGAGGGAAATCTCAGCGAGATAGGATACCTGCCAATAGAAAAACTCCTTTCTCACCTATTTGACCCGACACTCTCTGAACTCCATCCCAACCACTATCAGATTATGCCAAGGGTTGACTATTTCTCATCCCATCACCTCAATAATCTATTCACTCATTTTATAAGGAGAGGGAAGATAACCCTTGAGGATGCAGAGAAGAAGGGACTCACCCCTTACATAAAGGGTTTATTAGAACCTATGGGGATTATAAGGAAGAGGGGAGGAGGCTTTCTGATCACCCTTGAGGCAGAGAATGAACTTGTCTCACATATCTTGAATCTGACCTCCCAGGAAGATGACCTCATGAATCTCAAGATTACCCTAAAGAAGGGGAAATGGGGGATGGGGAATGAACAGATGAACCTCCTGATATCTGCCCTTATAGTCTCTGGCTACCTTGTCTCCTACAGGAGGGATGAGCTTATTGAATTGAAGGAACTTTCTCAACTTATAAGCGGGGAGATCACAAGACTTAAGGTTGGAAAGACACTATCACCAGAACTTCTGGGATATATACATTGTGGTAGCTTCATATGGGGTGAGGTAGAGGATATCCCCACCCCCTTAACCCAGAAAGAGATGTGGAAGGAGCTCCTATCCATAGGACGTAAGGAGAGAGGGTTGCTCGAAGAGGTCAACCATTTCATTGATCGATACAAGGATTACTCTGTCTTTAAAAAGATATCTATCGATTCTTCTATCCTGAACAGGTTATCCCTTTTCTTCAACTCCCTTAGTCCCTCTCTATCCCCTACTGAAGGGCTTGAGAGGGGGCTTTCATATCTAAAAGAGAACCCTGACCTCAAAGGGGAGCTTAATTACCTCGAGAGGATTCATAGATTCTTTTCTGAAGAGTTACAACTGATAAACAAATACTATCTCTATCTCACCCATCCCTCATTAAATCCTCCTAAAGAACTTGAGGAGAAACAGGATATCCTTATTGCTGATATAGAAAACTATCTGAATACCTTTGCTGAGGAATTTACCCCTTTGAGGGAGGGATGGGAGGATTTCTTTGAAAGGTTTATAGATAATTATAAGGAAGGGCATGAGCTCTATTATCAGGCCCCATTATTTAAGATGAGGAGGGAGGTCCAAGATAGTGAGGAGGGGAAGACCTTAAAGAGGATCTCAAATATAGTCCGTTCAATTACCTTTGACTGGGACTGGTGGGAGGTAAAGAGGGAACTTGAAAAGCTCCCTGATACATGCAGAGAGGACCTCAATTATGAACTCTTTATGCAACCAATCTGCCGTTGTGGTCTTAAAATAGGTGATGAACCACCAACAGTGCAGACCGATTTTATCAAGATGTGCACTCAAGGGATCTTCAATTTTCTGAGGTTTATACAGATGCCTCAAAGCCGGGAAAAACTGGATTCCTATATTCTAGGTCTAAGGGATACTGGAAGGGAAGGGGTTGTAGATAAGATATCCTCAATTATGAATATAGATCTGATTAATATAAATCTATCACTCCTTTTGCCACTCCTAACAGATGAGGTCCTTGAAGAGATAGAGAAGGCACTCAAGGGTAGATGGAAGGTTAAGGAGGTCAAGGTAGAGGACTTTTTGGGCCTGATTAAGGGGAGACGGTTGAGGTATAATGAGATAAAGGAATTGTTCCTGAAATGGATTGGGGATGAGGAGGAGACGATAATCTGGGTTAAAGATAGGGAGGATCCAGAGGTTCTCCTTTTAAGAGATGAACTTGCTAAATATGGTGTTCAGGGAGAGAGGGTATCAAGGAAGATAGGTATTGGAGAGGGTGTTAAAGGGGATAAAGGGGATAAGGAGTTTGGGGAGATAAAAGGGATTGAAGGGAGATTAATTGAAGGGAGATTAGAATTAGAAGAAGAGGGTATATTAAATGCCCTTGAAGGGATCAAATGGCCATCCTTTTCAACAGATGAACTCTTTGATTTTCTTAAGAGAGAGAGGATTGGATACCTTAGAAAGAGGTTGAGGGAAGAGATATTTCATAGATTATGGGGAAAAAGGATAAGCGAAGAGAGGATAGATTCTACAGATGATGAGACAATGAAGGAGATCCTCAGTACAATTAAACTCATTAGTGAGGAGGAGAGGTATAAAGGTATAGAGGTATTTACAAATGTTATTGCCCCATTATTTACCCTTGTTGAGAAGTTAAGATACGATAATCTTTATGATGAAAGGGTCTTAAATGAGGTTATAGAGAAGATCCAAGGGAGATTCAATGAGATACTTATGGGATACGAAAAGAGAGAGGAGAGATTTGATGGCGTAAGGGATATAAGATATGTAAAGGAAAGGCTTAAAGGGGTGGTGGTTATACTTGATGGCTTGAGGTATGACCTCTGGTTCATACTCAGAAAGATATTAATAAATGAAGGGTGGAAGATAAAGGAGGAATATCTCAGGGTCTCTGTGCCATCTTTAACCTCTAGTTTTCGGATCGGCATTGGGATAGAGGATAAAGGGGAGGATAAAGGCTATATAGATGGAAAGGGCTATGCCTTATTAAAGTGGGCTGAGAGGGGGATGGGTAAGAGGGGATTGAAGAGGTTCTTAAATGGTGAAGGTGATTTAAAGTTCCTACATTTTAATTTTATTGATTCAAAGCTCCATAACTCCACACTTGACCTATATCCATTGTATATGGCAATAAAGGGGGAATTCTTATCAGTTGTCCTTCCGATAATCAGGGAGATCCCTTTCTTTTATCTAATTTCTGACCACGGTTTTACTGATACAAAGAGATTAAAGGAGAGATACACCCATGGAGGTGGAAGCACTTGGGAGACCATCCTCCCCTTTGCAGAGGTGACTATCTAGGGATTGAAGAATAGAGGCGAATAGTTTGGGCTAATACTTTAAAAGGCTCATTTGTCTGGACATTAGGGATACTTTCATAACTTCATCACCTTATCAATCATCGGCTTGAAAGGCTTTGGTTCGTGGTTGATGAACTCGTTGAACTGAGTGACAAACTCAATATAGGCATCTACATCAACTCTGCCATCTTTAAAAAACGGATTGTGCCTTTGTGATGTGACCTTTTCCATGTCTCTTCTTAGAGAATCTGACTTAGCCAGCTCACGGAATTCTTTTTCT
>JACRGM010000197.1 GCA_016212345.1 Nitrospinota bacterium | reverse complement strand
GAGAGGGGAGTGGTAATCAATCTTGGTGGGTGTGATTCGATTTTCATCCCTCTTTGTGCCGACTGAGGTCGAGATGAGGGTTTCCCCTGGTTTAGTGGTTATCTTGTGGAGAGATATGCTCATTTGGAAGATCAATCCTTTTATGAACTTAAAAAATGATTTATTATACTAATATAAGGTAGGAATAGACAAGGAGTTTTTGATCTTCTGTGATTCAAACAGAATTTTATAAAGCTGGGTGGCTGGGTGGCATGGACAAACTTGTTTGTCCGTGTTTTTGTGGTAGGGTGAAAGGCTATTTTCAGAGGAAGATTACAGAATTAGGGAAGGGATCATTTAAATCCCTTCCATGTGATAAAGTATTTATATGAGCGGACCTTTGTATAGGGGGAGAAGGTCTCAATATTAAAATCCCCGATCTCACCACCTTCCAATATCCCACCCTTCTTGGCACCCACAGCTTGTCCATTGACCACATCTATGGTCTTACCAGTAGAATCATAAAGGTGAAAGGATATCTCAATATCACGCAAGGTATATTTGGTATTATTCTTTACCTTTCCAGAAAAGAAGGTATTTCCAGTTCTGTCTATTTTAGGAGAGATCCCATCAATTATTGTAACTGCCCTGCTATCCTTGATATCATCAATATCAAGGCTATCCTTAGGCGATGCCCCTGATCCTGTTTGTTGGGATGATTCACCTGTTGTATTCTCAGAGCTACCTCCCTCTCCAACAGGTGTATCCTCCTCTCCTGTGTTAGTAGGTTCGGATTGTGGCGGGCCAATCCCTTGTCCCCTTCTATTATTTAATGAAGGAGACCTATCCTCTACCTCTACCTCCTTAATCCTGTTACGGTATCCCTCTGGTATACTATAATAGTCATCCGAATAATGGACATCCCCCTGATCATCAACCCATTTGTAGGTATCAGAATACCCCGTGGATGAAAGAGAGATGACCAATAGGGAGATAGTCAAGATGATATTCAGTTTTAAGGTATTTATATTAAACATTGTCGTCCTTCTCTTTTAAAGTCGTTCACTATAACTATAGGTACTAGTTTATGCCGATTAATAATTATCTATTTCTCCTTCTCTCTCCATGTGATCACCCTACTGTTTGTATTGATTGCTGGCCCTATTGTCTGTTGTGTGATCTGCCCAGAACTACCCTGAACAAATGCGGTTACCTTTAATCCTGATGAATTTGCAGGACCTCCACACGATACATCCAATCCTCCGAGTGCTCCACCTCCACCTCCAAGGGTCTCTTTTGTCCCGATGTGGAGGCCTACCTGAGAGGGTATTCCAGGCCCCAGAGATATCTTCTTCAGTACCACTTCCTTACCGGCCTCAGTCACAGTACCTATGACAGATTGCATATATGCAGTACCTGTCTCATAATATAGGGCATATAGGTATCCATCTCCACCATAGCTACAGATATTACTAGTAGGTGCAAAGGTGGTAAAGAGGACTATACCACCAAATATCACTGGTTTACTCAACACCCTTTCTCCTCCAGTGATAGATGTAGAGAGATTGATATACCATCCTTTTTTGTTTGTTGTTATATATGAAATGAGGTTGTTAAAGTTATTCGCTGCGCCATTGTCGTTATCTAGCACCTCCCCACCTTTATACACAACAACATTTGATGAGGGATAAAGGGTTGACTTGATTATAGTAGTGGTACAGGTATTACTAAAGACGCTTCCATTCCAGCATGGCTCCTTTATACCGTAAAGGCCCTGGATATTTGTATCTGTCTTATCATCGGGCTTTAAGAACCTACCTGTCCCAAGATATACCCACAGATTCTTCTTATCATTATCCATGGCTATAGCCGGGGGAGTGGTTATAGGTTGCCCATTATCTGTCTCGTAAAGGGTTGATACAGACCACTTGGCAGGGGTAGGATCATCCTTTAACGATACTCTGAAGAGCTTCCCCTTCCAATTACCATTGTTATATGTCTCACCTATATAGGCCACATCTGTAGCATAACTATCCCCTACATCCTTTATTAGGAGATCGACATCAACAGTAATAGGATCTGCCATAAAGGCATTGGCCTCTGCCAGATTAAAGGTTGCATTAGTACTCAGTTTTTGACCTGTCTTTAGATCCAGAACGAATATTTTGGCATTTTGATTGCTGGTACCATCATAGGCTGTAGGACCTGATCCAACAATTACATACCAATTATCCCCTACCTTTGCCACTGCAGGGTATGACATGGTAAAGGCAAGATCAGGATCTGTAAATTCCCATAATAATTTTGGGGGATTGGCAGGATCTGTTATATCGAGTGCAAAGTAGGCTGACCTGAATGTCTTTG
>JACRGM010000195.1 GCA_016212345.1 Nitrospinota bacterium | reverse complement strand
CTTTGGTGCAACGCTGAAGACGGAACAAAAGACAAGCCAGATGTGCAAGTTATTTCTGCGTAGTGCCTAAGGCGTACTGAGTGGTACGCCGTCGAGGATTTCGACTGATAACGCCGTGTAATTTGTTATATGGAAATCTATAACATAAGGTTTATATAATGACAGATCAAAAGATCAGGATAAGATTGAAGGCATATGATCATAGGATATTAGATAAATCCGTGAGTGAGATAGTTGATACTGCCAAGAGGACAGGGGCAAGAGTAGCTGGACCCATTCCATTGCCTACTGTTAAGAACAGGTGGACTGTTCTTAGATCACCTCATGTGGACAAGAAATCTCGTGAGCAGTTTGAGATCAGAACCTATAAAAGGATATTAGATATAGTAGATCCGACTCCTCAGACAGTAGATGCACTTATGAAGTTGGATCTGTCAGCAGGGGTGGATATAGAGATAAAACTCTAAGGGTAGAAATGATCACAGGATTATTAGGAAGAAAGATAGGGATGACACAGATCTTTTCAGAAGATGGAACCCTTATTTCAGTGACAATGATAGAGGCTGGTCCTTGTACTGTTATACAGAAGAAGACGAGAGAGAAGGATGGTTATAATGCTGTTCAATTAGGTTTTATTGAGACGAATAAGGATATCAAGAGGCCTATAAAGGGGCAATTTGATAAGGCCAAGGTGATGAAACCTACAAGATTTCTTAAAGAGATTCGTTGCGATCATATTCATATAGAGGATATTGAGATTGGAGAGGTAATAGGTGTTGATATATTCAACACAGGAGATATTGTGAATATTTCAGGAAGATCAAAAGGAAAGGGTTTTGCGGGGGTTATAAAGAGGCACGGTTTTTCAGGTGCACCTGCATCACGTGGTACCCATGAGTATTTCAGGCATGGAGGCTCTATAGGTATGCATACCTTTCCTGCAAGGGTCTTTAAGGGTAAGAAGATGCCGGGAAGGATGGGAAATGAGAAGGTAACATTAAGGAACCTTGAGGTAGTTCGGGTGATAAAGGAAAAGAATATATTATTGGTGAAAGGTTCAACTCCCGGCAGTAAAGGGAGGTTATTAATAATACAAAAAAGGCTGGTTAACAATGCTGTCATTAGATATAGTTGATATAAATAGGAATATAGTTGGCAAGACAGAGTTAAGAGAGGAGATATTTAATGCCAAGGTAAAAGAGCATCTTATCCATAAGGTTGTAGTAATGCAGATGACAAATAGGCGGAAGGGGACATCTTCCACAAAGAATCGAGCGATGGTTAGAGGCGGAGGTATAAAACCGTGGAGACAAAAGGGGACAGGTAGAGCAAGAGCAGGATCTATTCGCTCTCCTTTGTGGAGAGGTGGTGGGGTTGTCTTTGGCCCAACTCCTAAGTCTTATAACTATAAGGTCCCTAAAAAAGTGAGGTATACTGCTTTAAAATCAGCCTTAACACAGAAGGTCAAGGAAGGCGGGCTTCTGATAGTGGATAAGATTGAACTTGATCTTCCCAAGACAAAGGAGATGGTTTCTATCTTGAGAAACCTTAATGCCACGGGGAGGGTGTTATTTATCTTGTCAGAAGAGAATCGTAATTTGGAGTTATCAGTCAGAAATATACCGTATGTTAATGTATTAAAACTTGCCGGTCTTAATGTATATGATCTTATTCTCTGTAATACTGTGATCTGTACCGAAGTGACCCTCCATGGTATTGAAGAGGTACTTTCATGATGATGGATATATATGGTATAATTAAAAAACCTCTTATCACTGAGAAGAGTACAAATCTGATCAAGA
Source organism: Nitrospinota bacterium (assembly GCA_016212345.1). Taxonomy (GTDB): domain Bacteria; phylum Nitrospinota; class Nitrospinia; order SZUA-224; family SZUA-224; genus SZUA-224. The sequence goes on along the minus strand of JACRGM010000195.1, from coordinate 1,654 downwards.
CAGATAATAGGGTTACCTTCAAAGTAGCTCTTAATGCTAATAAGGATGAGATTAAGAAGGTAGTGGAGACGATATTTAATGTTACTGTTCTGAGGGTAAATACATTAAGGATGAAGGGAAAGAAAAAGAGGGTAGGACGGAATGTGGGGAAAAGGCCTGATTGGAAAAAGGCTATAGTTACCTTGAAAAAAGGGGATAGGATAGAGATATTTGAAGGAGTGTAGAACAGATGCCAACAACGAGAGGATATAAACCTACATCTCCAGGGCGTAGGTTTCAGACAGTTTCTACTTTTGAGGAGATCACTAAGAGAGAGCCTGAGAAGAGCCTCCTAAGACCGTTGAATAAGACCGGAGGGAGGAATAATTATGGTAGGATTAGTATTTGGCAGAGAGGTGGTGGACACAAAAGGAGATACAGGATCATAGATTTTAAAAGGGATAAGGATGATATCCCTGCCAAGGTATTATCTATAGAATACGATCCAAACAGATCTGCCAGAATTGCACTATTAAATTATGCTGATGGTGAAAAGAGGTATATAATCGCTCCAATAGGTTTGAAGGTAGGAGATGGTCTCCTTTCTGGATCAAAGGCGGATATTAAGGTAGGCAATGCACTCCCTTTGAAAAATATCCCTTTGGGGATGATGATTCATAATATAGAGATGAGGAAAGGAAAAGGTGCTCAATTAGTCAGAAGTGCGGGTTCTTTTGCACAGTTGATGGCAAAAGAGGGGGATTATGTTCATATAAAATTGGCCTCTGGTGAGGTACGATTGATTTTCGCAGAATGTAAGGCCACGATTGGTCAGGTAGGTAATCCTGAACATGATATTATATCAATAGGTAAAGCAGGAAGAACAAGATGGTTGGGCCGTAGACCGATAGTTAGAGGTGTAGCTATGAATCCTATAGACCATCCACATGGTGGTGGTGAGGGGAAAACCTCAGGGGGAAGACATCCTGTTACTCCATGGGGGGTGCCTACTAAGGGATATAAGACCCGTAAAAGGAAGATATCAGATAGATTTATTATTAGTCGTAGAGGGAAAAAGAGATAGTCTACCCAAAATCTGATTTAGGATTTTGGGGAAAGGGATTAATAAATATGGGACGTTCTATTAAGAAAGGTTCTTATGTAGAACCACATCTGTTAAAGAAGATTGAAGGAATAAAGAGTGGTGGTGGAGAGAAGAAGATAATAAAGACATGGTCTAGAAGGTCTACCATAATACCAGAATTTGTTGGATATACCTTTGCTGTGCATAACGGGAGAAAGTTTGTACCTGTATATGTTTCAGAGAATATGGTTGGGCATAAATTTGGTGAATTTGCCCCCACAAGGCTCTTTAAGGCCCATGGTGGACGTACAAAAAAGGTTACTGCAGTACATTAATTTATTTTTGATTTTCGAGGGAAAGAATCATAGATATAGATTTTCAGATAATAAATTACACAAGGCTAGAGGGAGAAATCCGAGTAAGGCGTACTGAGCGGTACGCCGTCGAGGATTTCGACTGATAACGCCGTGTAATTTGTTATATGGAAATCTATAGAGGCGTAAGCCTCTGGACAAGACTCTGAGAGGAAAAAATGCAAGCAAAGGCTGTTCTCAGATATATACATATTTCTCCAAGAAAGACAAGATTGGT
>JACRGM010000194.1 GCA_016212345.1 Nitrospinota bacterium | reverse complement strand
CTTTTACAAAAGGGACATTCAAAATCACTAAACTCTATTATTATCAACCTTGCATCTTTATTCCCATAATATGGATCGCTAGTAATATCTACATCAAATCTCTTTGCAGAATTAATATATGCCATATATTTATCATAATCAAATCCCTGGATCTCTGCACTAAGATAGTAACGAAGCATCATGACCACAATAGTTCCGCAGATAACTATCACGATATTGAGAAGATTATACACAACCTTTATTATACCTTTCCAGTAGAGCTCCCTCTTTTCATCCCTCTTCTTTTTGAGACCAGTTAGAGGAAAGAATATCCCCTTAAGATCTAAAAAGGCACTTATTATTGATGTCGGGATATACCTCTTTGAAAGTATAAGATTTGTTAAATTTATGATATATGTAAGGACGCAGAGGAGACAGATTGACTTAAGGATGAAGATAGAAACAACCACTAAATAGATATCAAAACAGATTGATAAAAGAGAGATAAGGAATATCTGTTTCATTGAATCGAGAGCAAATTCATTCTTCATGGATATACCGAATATAGACAATGAAATAATTATTATGTAAACAATCCCTCCTAGAAGAGAGATAGGGATACCACCTATCTCAGCATAGGGACTGACACTTACTGCCTCACAACTAATCAGATCACTTACATCACAGAAGCTCTTTTCAGTAAAAGTCCCGCTTAGTATCCCAAGATGTAGATAGGTAAGATATACACAGATAATAAGACCAATAAGGGAGATCAGATATATTATGGTGAAATATCTCTTTTTCTTCATAATTGTAACTTTACAAAATAACTACGATTTCGTCAAGTTATATAATTGACAGAATGATCTCTGTAGGATAGTATTAAAAACTATGATAATAGGAACAGGTATTGATATAGTTGAGATCAATAGGTTAGAAGATATAATCAAAAGATATGATCTGCACTTTATAAAGAAGATATTTACCAAATCAGAGATAGCCTATTGCCAGAATAAGGCAAAACCCTCACAACATTTTGCGGGGAGGTTTGCAGTCAAGGAGGCTGTTCTAAAGGTCCTAGGGGTGGGGATGGGAAAAGGGATAAGATGGAAGGATATAGAGATAAATATAGATAGTCACTATGGGATACCAAGGGTTAAATTATATAATAAGGCAAAGGAAAGGGCAAAGAGTATGGGAATAGACAATATTCACATCTCTATTTCTCATACAGATAATCTTGCTATTGCACAGGCTATAGGAGAAGAGATTACGGTTTAAGGGTTCAAGAGTTTAAAGGTTCAAGGGATAATCTTGCTATTGCACACTATATATAGATTTTCAGATAATAAATTACACAAGGCTAGAAGGAGAAATCCGAGTAAGGCGTACTGAGTGGTACGCCGTCGAGGATTTCGACTGATAACGCCGTGTAATTTGTTATATGGAAATCTATAGGATAAAGAGGATGAATCTTAGATCTCTACGATATAAGGTTGAATATATTATATTCCTGATCTTTTCATACATTATACCGACCCTCCCAAGAAGGGGAGCAATATTTATCGGTAAGATATTGGGGAGGGCAGGATACTATATCTTAAGTCAAAGGAATAAGATAGCCCTTATTAATCTTAATATGGTCTTCAAAGATAGCAAGAGTTTGATAGAAAAGAAGAGGATAATAAAAAACTCATTTAAAAATCTTGCAGTCGGTTTTTTAGATCTTTTATGGTTTAATAGAGGAAGAGAGAAAAATATTAAGGAGATAATTGAAACAGATAGAGAGGGTATAGAATTAGTGAGAAAGGCATTTGATAGAGGAAGGGGGGTTTTGTTCCTGATATCCCATTTTGGAAACTGGGAGATAATGGCGATATATCATGGGTATCTAAATTTTACTCCCCTCAATTCCATAGTAGTCAGGAGACTTGATAATCCATATCTTGACAAATGGATTAATCATCATAGGTGTATATCTGGCAACAAAATAATATATAAACACAACGCCTCTAAAGAGATACTCAAGGCATTGAGAAGAAATGAGGGAGTAGCAATATCATTTGATCAGAATACTGCCAAAGGAGGCATATTTGTTAATCTCTTTGGTCTGCCGGCTGCTACCACACGTTCAATTGCAACATTTGCCCTGATAACTGGGGCACCTATCATACCTGCAACATGTTATCCTCTTGAAGGAGGGCGATATAAAATAGTTTATGGGCCAGAGATAGTCTTTAATGGATCAGGTAATAGGAAAAGAGATATACATACCCTAACCCAGATATGTAATGATTTTATTGAGG
>JACRGM010000192.1 GCA_016212345.1 Nitrospinota bacterium | reverse complement strand
GACAAATAGCACTATTTTCTCCATAAAGGGGTTTAATGATATACTTATGGGGTTTGTTGGTGGGGTCATTGTCGCCATGGTTGTATCTAGTATTGTCCCAATATTGGAATCAATATTCCATGTTACATCTGATATAAGATTATTAGAGCTATCAGATATGGATCATCCCCTTTTGCGTCAATTAGTTCTCGATGCCCCAGGGACATTCCATCATAGTATAATTGTAGGAAGCATAGCTGAAGCTGCTGCTGAATCTATAGGGGCAAACCCCTTATTAGCTAGGGTAGGGTCATATTATCATGATATAGGGAAGATGAAGAAACCTGAGTATTTTATTGAAAACCATCCTGATAGTAATAAACATGATAATCTGGCTCCGAGTATGAGTAGTCTTATAATAACCTCGCATGTAAAGGATGGGATCGAACTTGCTAAAGAGAATGGGTTAATGGAGAGGATCATAGATTTTATAAGGGAGCATCATGGGACGAGTCTGATCACTTATTTTTATTCTAAGGCCAAGGAGAAGGAGAATATAGATGTCCAATTGATTAAAGAGGAGAACTATCGTTATGTAGGACCAAAACCGCAGACAAAGGAGACAGCCATTATCCTCTTGGCAGATTCTGTGGAGGCAGCATCAAGGACATTGACTGAACCAACCCATTCTCGGCTTCAGGGACTGGTACATAAGATAATAAACGAGAAGTTTATAGATGGTCAATTAGATGAATGCGATCTTACATTGAGAGATCTTCATAATATCTCAGAGAGTTTTATCCGTATCTTGACAGGTATATTCCATTTAAGGATTGATTACCCTGAGATTGGTACAGAAGAAGAGAGAAGGGATGTCAATGGAGATATCTTTGAGAAATCAACAAAAGAGGATAGTATTAGACTGTCGCAAGATAAAAAGAAAGATATTGGGGTTATTAGGAGACTTAGACGAGCAGGATAGCGAACTTAGTATCATCTTTGTTGATGACCAAGAGATCAAGAGATTGAACAAGATATACAGAGGGGTAGAAATGCCAACAGATGTCCTCTCATTCTCCCAAAGAGAAGGGGATTTCAGTGAGATTAATCCACAGATACTTGGTGATATAGTTATATCTATTGACACGGCCTTAAGACAGGCCCAGGATAGAGGACATTCCCTTGAAGAAGAGATATATATACTCACAGTACATGGATTCCTTCATCTAATCGGTTACGATCACGAAATATCTCCTGAATATGCAAGGATAATGAGAGAGAAGGAGGAAGAGATACTTAAATGCTAATACTGGGAATAGAGACATCCTGTGATGAGACATCAGCCTCTGTAGTAGAGGATGGGATAAATATCAGATCAAATATTATCGCCTCACAGGTAGATATACACAAAAAATATGGGGGGGTTGTCCCTGAACTAGCCAGTAGAAGGCATGTTGAGAATATTAATATCGTAATAAATCAATCATTGGAAGAGGGGAGGGTTTCACTCAATGATATCGATGCCATATCAGTAACAGTAGGTCCGGGCCTGGTAGGTGCGCTTCTGGTAGGACTATCTGTAGCCAAAGGGATTGCCTATGCTAAAGGAGTCCCTCTGATAGGGGTAAATCACCTTGAGGGGCATATCCTCTCAATATTTATTGAAAGACCCCAGATAGAATTCCCATTCATGGCATTGATAGTATCTGGGGGGCATACCGATCTTTACTTAGTCCATAGAGTAGGAGATTATCACCTTTTAGGAAGAACCAGGGATGACGCAGCAGGGGAATCCTTTGACAAGGTGGCTAATATGCTTGGACTATGGTATCCGGGAGGACCTATAATCGAAAAGATTGCAGAGGGGAGAGATCCTAAAAGATTAGACTTTCCGAGGGCATATCTCGGCAAGGATTCACTTGATTTCAGTTTCAGCGGGGTAAAGACATCTGTTAGAAACTATCTTAAGGAAAAGGGGATACCAAGGGATGGAGATGGATCCCCAAGTATTGGGGATATCTCTGCAAGCTTCCAAGAGGCAGTGATAGATGTACTAACCTCAAAGGTCATTAAGGCATCTAAGATAGAGGGGGTAAAGACCATTGTAATCGCTGGAGGGGTGGCATCTAATAAACGATTACGGATGAGAATAACTGAGACAGGAGAGAAAGAAGGACTAAAGGTCTATTATCCAAGCCCCCTACTTTGTACTGATAATGCTGCAATGATTGCCTGTGCTGGGTACTATAGGTATATAGATGATAAGAGATTATGTTATGATCTTCTCAATATGGATGCTGAGCCTAATATGAGACTTGGTTAAAAAATAGGGGGTATAGTGATAATGATGAATCCATTTATATTTCGAGAATATGATATCAGGGGAAGGGTAGGGAAGGATCTAACCTCAGATGTGGTCAGGAAGATTGGCCAAGGCTATGGGACATACATGAGGACACTTGGTTACAGAACCGTCACCCTTGGTAGAGATAACCGCTTAAGTTCCAGAGAGTTTAGGGATATTATGACAGAGGGGATCCTCTCTACTGGATGTGATGTCATAGATTTAGGGATGATCCCCACCCCACTCCTTTACTTCTCCCTCTTCTACTTGAAACCAGATGGGGGGGTAATGATTACTGGAAGTCATAATCCTCCAGATTTTAATGGTTTTAAGGTGTGTATTGGAAGGAACACTATATATGGGGAAGAGATCCAGCAGATAAGACGGATTATAGAGCAGAGGGACTTTGCAAATGGAAATGGGAAGTCAATTGAGAAGGATATAATTGAGGTATATATAAATTTACTTAAGGAGAAGATAATTCTCAACAAAGGTCTAAAGGTAGTTGTGGATGGAGGGAATGGTGTATCTGGTTTAATAGCACCTAGGTTGTTAAAAGACCTGGGTTGTGAGGTATATGAGCTTTACTGCGAACCAGATGGAAACTTCCCACATCATTTCCCTGATCCTACTGTCCCTGCATATTTAAAAGACCTTATTTCTGAAGTAAAAGATAGGAATGCCGATCTAGGGATCGCATATGATGGCGATGCAGACCGTATAGGGGTGGTAGACAATGAGGGTAATATTGTCTGGGGGGATCAGTTAATGATTATCTTCTCAAGGGATATACTTAAAAAGACCCCTGGGGCAAGTATAATATTCGAGGTAAAATGCTCCCAAAATTTAGTAGAAGATATAGAGAGGCGTGGGGGAAGACCGATAATGTGGCGTACAGGGCACTCCCTTATAAAGGATAAGATGAAAGAGGAGAAGGCACAACTGGGAGGTGAGATGAGTGGTCATATCTTCTTTGCAGATGATTATTATGGCTATGACGATGCAATATATGCCTCTTTAAGGCTTGTGCAGATCCTTTCTAATTCGACTCAAAAGATAGGAGATATGCTTCGAGATATCCCCAAGACATTTTATACCCCAGAGATTAGGATAGAGTGCCCTGATGAAGAGAAATTTAATATCGTTAGAGAGTTAACCGAATATTTTAAGGGGATATACAATGTGATTGACATTGATGGTGTAAGGATCCTGTTCAAGGATGGGTGGGGTCTTGTCCGGGCCTCAAATACCCAACCCATCTTGGTCCTCAGATTCGAGGCAAAGAGTGAAGAGAGACTGAAGGAGATCAAGGAGGTTGTATTTGAGAGGTTAAGAAGATTTCCAGTTATCATCTGAAAATCTATACCGTCTTTCTCATATCCCTAAGTTTCAACTGAAGAGTCTCTGAATTATTCCATCTATTTATCTGTGGGGTAAAGACTATATCAAATCTCGAATCAGAGGGATTGAAAGAAGGGGTAAGGCCTTGCGCCTCTGCCATATATGACATATTAAAGCCAATAACATCTATTGCCCTTGATCCGTACAGTACCTTAAATTTCAGATGCTGACCATTTTTCCCAATTATTGAATGTTCCCCAATAACCCTTACACCCTGGGCAAGGAGTATTGGTTGGGGATTAGAATGTCCAAATGGGCCAAGGGAGTCTATACTCTTTACCACATCCTTATTCAGGGCATTAAGATCAACTATTGCATCAATATTTATTATAGGAATAGTATCAATATTACTTATCCCTTTCTTTACAACCATATTAAATCTCTCTTTAAATTCTTCGATCTTTTCCTTTTTGATAGTCAGTCCTGCTGCAGATTTATGACCACCAAAATCAATCAGGAGATCACTACACTCCCTTAATCCATCATATATATGAAAGAAGGGAGTACTTCTTGCAGACCCCCTACCTCTTTCTCCATCAAGGGATATCAAGATCGTAGGTGTGAAATAATCATCTACTATCTTTGAGGCTACTATACCAATGACACCAGGATGCCATTTGTCAGAGGCCAATACTATTGGCCTGATAGAATCACCTGCCTGCGTCCCACGGGATATAGGCAGGGAAGATTCCTTTGAGGTAAGCCCCCCCTCAATAATCTCCTTAACCTCTTTCAATATCTTCTCCTGTATATGCTGTCTCTCACGATTTACCCTCTCTATATATCTCGATATATCCATAGCCCTTGATATATCCTCAGATATCAAGAGTTCTACACCCATATCTCCCCTTCCTATACGACCTGTTGCATTCAACCTAGGGGCCAAGACAAAACCGACATCATATGTATCAATATCCTTTTCGTTAATACCTGATATCACCTTAAGTGATCTTAATCCGATCTTACTATTATTGGTGATCTCCTTTAACCCATATTTTACCAATATATGGTTCTCATCCACTAGAGGGGCAATGTCTGCAATTGTCCCCAAGGCAACTAAATCAAGATGCCTTTTTAGATTTGGTAATACACCTTGAAACCATTTCTCTTTCCTGAGGGCTGACCTCAATCCCTTTATCATTTTAAAGGCGATGCCAACACCCGATAGATATTTAAATGGATAAGGGCAATCCTTTTGTTCTGGATTCAGGATGGCCACTGCATCAGGAAGACGATCAGGTACATGGTGATGATCTGTTATAATGAGATCTATCTCAAGCCCTTTTGCCTCTTCTACCTCATCTATATCACTTATTCCACAATCCACTGTGATGATCAGGCTTACCCCTGCCCCTCGAATCTCCTTTATAGCTTGGATATTTAATCCGTATCCCTCGGAGATCCTATCAGGTATGTAATAGGATACATCTATCCCCACCTCCCTGAAGAAGGTGATAAGAAGAGCGGTAGCAGTGATCCCATCTACATCATAATCCCCGTATATACATATCTTCTCTCTTCCTCTTATGGCATCAATAATCCTTCTTATCCCTTTATCCATATCCTTCATCATAAATGGATCATACAGATACTTAAGAGAAGGATCAAGAAATCTCCTTGCAGAGATGGAATCCGTCATACCACGATTGATAATGATCTGGGCTATGAGTGGCTCTATATCTATCTCTCTGGAGAGGATACTACACAGCATCTGATCGACCTTTGGGAGATTCCATTCTGTTTTCAATCTATCTTGTACCTTTTCCTCTGAAAATACCCATCAAGACCCCATCTCCCCTAGAAAAATCCACCATAAGAAGGGCTATCTTATTCTGTATCGCCTTGATCTTCCCATGATCACATCCCTTATAGTTCATCAGGATAGAAAAGGCAATTATCTCATCATCCCTCGTCTTCGCATAACCGGATAGGGCATTGACACCATTTAGTGTCCCTGTCTTTGATCTGATCTTCCTTTCTGCATGGGTATTATTAAGACGACCATTTAATGACCCATCAACCCCCATCACACTGAGGGATGATAGATATTCTGGTTGTAATGTAAAATCATTATACATATAAATTAATACCTTTAGGAACTGATCAGCAGATAATCTGTTCTTCTCAGATAACCCTGACCCATCCACAATAGTGTATGTACCGTTATCTATTCCTACCTTTTCCATGAAATCATATACTATCTTAAGTCCATTTTCCTCTGTACCATGTTCACCCTTTATCTCTGCTCCCATTGTCTTTAATATCTGCTCTGCAATAAAGTTATTACTTAGCTTATTTAGCCCTTGGATTATTGAGGAGAGCGATTTAGAATAATGAACTACAAGCTCCTTCACACCACTAGGCTGTCTACCAATGATTATCTCTCCTTTTACTTCTATCCCTTCCCTTGAGAGAAGATCCCTAAAGCCTGATGCAGTATAGAGTGGAGGATTAGAGATATTTAGATAGAATCTATTTCTCTCCTTCCCCTTTGCAATCTTACCACTTATAATAATCTTGTCCATTTTATCTCCTTCCACCCTATCGACAATAAGCCTGTTCTTCTTTTTCTGAGAGATCGTTATAGCCTTATTATCCACACTTATAAACCTTGTTAAGGGATCCAGAACAACTATAGGGCTCTTACCTTCTTCTTTCCCTGGTTCTACATATACAGTGATAGTATTAAAGTTAAATGAGAGTGCCCCGATTCTGGCGCAATATGCCTGGGATCCAATATTCCTCCCCCAGCCATTTCCAACCCTTTCACTATCAAAGAAGGTATCATCTGCAATGATATCACCTGTAATACTCCTTATCCCTAAATTATGCAGATCCTTTACCATCATCCACAGCTCCTCTGAGACTAACATGGGATCTCCAAACCCTTTTATATACAAATTCCCCTTCAACACATTGTCGTTTATACTCCCATCTGTAGACAATGTTGTCTTGAATCTATAATTAGGATGGAGATTCAGAAGGGCAGCGGCTGTGGTGACAAGCTTTACATTCGATGCAGGGATCAATAGATCGTTACTATTATATTCGTAAAGTATATCTCCATGATATAGTGAAATAATCTTAATGCTAGTCTTTCCATTTGATAGGCATTTATCACTCAGGATTAAATTCATCTTCTCTCTGAAATCTTTTACACCTTTATCAAGGTTAGCCTCACCCATTATAGGAATAGGAGAGGCAAATATCATCATGATTATGAGAGATATTGATAACAAAGATCTCTCGAATGTCTTACGAGATAAAGAGATCATGAATTATAAGAACCTCATGGATTATAAGAACCTCAACTTGACCTTAAAAAAATCTTTAAGGATTTATAATAACAATTTTACCAATAAAAGTAAATAAAAATTTGTCTTATTTTTCCTTATTTTATAGATTTTCAGATAATAAATTACACAAGGATAGAGGGAGAAATCCGAGTAAGGCACTGCGCAGAAATAAGTTGTACATATGGCGCAGAATTTTGGTTCGTCTTCAAGGCGCACCAAAGGGCGCATATTATTAATATGT
>JACRGM010000193.1 GCA_016212345.1 Nitrospinota bacterium | reverse complement strand
TAAAGGAGGTTAGTTATGCCATCAACAAGTATCCTTCGCAAAACAAAACTGACAGTAACAATCAGTGGTGATGTGGTTTATGTAATAGACAAAATTGCAAAGGAAAAGGGAACTCCAAGAAGTCAGATAATGGAAGAAATGCTGCGTGAAGGATTATTGAAGTCTAAAAAAAGAGCAATTGAAAAAGACATCGAGGCTTATTACCTATCTCTCACAGAAAAGGAAAAAAAGGAAGACAGGGAGTGGGCAAAAATAGCGGAAGAAAGTGCAAAGAGGACATGGAATGATTGAGTATCCAAAAAGAGGAGAGATATATTTAGTTAATCTGCCTTCAAAGCCAAAGGATATTAAGAATCGTCCTGCTATAGTAGTTTCTTTAGATATTCGAAATAAGTTAGCCAATGATATAATTGTAGTTCCTTTGTCTACAAACTTAAGACCGTCTCCTAATCATGTTTTACTTCAAGAGGGTGAAGGTGGTTTATTAAAGACATCTATGGCTAAATGTGAGCAGGTAACAACAATAGACAAATCATTACTTATTAGAGGTCCTTTCGCAGGAAAGATAAGTGGCGCAAAGATGAGCGAAATAGAAAAGGCGATTATGATAGCTATAGGGGTAATTTAGAGATACATGTTATGTGACACGGTGCCTTTTAATGGGTGACCCCAAAGCCTACATTCGCTTATAGGAGAATTTTCTTCTTGACAAGAGGGGGCCTTATAAGTGTTAGCCTCAGTTTTTATGAATTTTATTGTTTTACAATCGGATCAATCACTAAAAGAATAAATACTGAGAAAGCTAAAACCGATGCATGAAAAATACGCAAAACCTTTAGACTTTTTGAAGGCAGATATTGGCCTGAATAACCAAAAAACTCTGTATCTTTAAAATATGTACCTTTTTCACAGAGCCTTAATGCTGATTCACACTTTACAAGAACATACCCATTGCCAAAATGTGCCCGCTTGGCAGCTGAGAGATATAATTGAGTCAATAAACCAAATAAAATTGTTCCTAATGTGAGTATAATTCTTCCTTTGTAGGGCATGTTATTGCCATACAGAAAAAAATAACCAACAATTGCCAGAATAATCCCTACTGACCAAGTACTAGCTTTATATGCTCGTTCACTCCAAGATAAAATATTGAATTTTGATGTATTCATTAATGCAATTAATACATCTACTTTTTTATCTTCTGATGGTTCTAACTGTCCCAAAGGAACCGTAGCGGATATTTCTGGGTCGAAGGTATCTTTAAAATAGGTGAGCATATCTTTAATCATTTTTTCCTCCCTTATTTTGTTTTTAAATATGGTTTGAGGCTAACTTATATATATACATATCCGTATAAAAACCTATGGACAGCTATATCAGCTATATATAACGCTGACAGCTTATACGGATAAATACGTCTCTACGAGCCATCGGCAACCCATTCACATATTAACACAATCCCGTTTGAAACCGAAATCTCGCAGGGGTGTTATACAGTCTGTATATCACCCCGGGAGCCCGGAGCATTTAAAAACCATCAAAAGTGTAACTGCCTGTTTTCGTCAAGTCAACCAAAAATCTCTCAAAAATCTCTCAAAATCTCTCAAACGCTTCGCTGGCTCTGTTCTTAGATGCAAAAGGGAGGACGCCCAGGCAAGAATCTATACGGATTTGACGGAATGGATGGGGGCTATGAATTTACTTTTGGATCTGGCCAGCTTTTTTTGCAATCTCTTCTCGGACAAATGCCCGTTTCAGACGAAGCCACTATATGTCAACTTATTTAAGACTTTCACTATAATATGGCTAAATAGTCACCCGAGACCATATATCTCATATCTTCAACCCTACCCAGTAGATCTCATCCGTTGGTCTGTCATACCTCATGGTAAAATCTATTATATCCTCTATAACCATTGGTGGAACATCCCTTCCTCCAAGTCCTGCAATGTAACCAAATATAGGGATATGATTACCTATATTATACATAGCTGATTTTACCTCCTGACAGAATATCCCTCCATTTCCAAAAGAGATATTGCGATCAATAACAGCCACCTTTTTTGCATTCTCAATGGCCATCCTTACATCCTCTACAGGAAAGGGACGAAACATCCTTATCTTCAACATACCTACCTTTTTTCCCTTATCCCGAAGCCTATCTATAACTACCCTTGTAGTACTCGATATTGTACCTGATGTGACAAGTATGAGATCTGCATTATCACACCTATATGATTCTATCACACCATACCCCCTCCCAAAGGTAGATAAAAATTCTGCATCTACCTCCTTAGCAATATCCTTAGCCTTCTCCATGGCCTCTTGCATCTTATATCTCAGTTCATAATAGTAATTCTCATCTGTAAGACTCCCGAATGAATGTGGGGATTTTACATCTAATTTGTATCTTGGTTTATACCCTGGAAGATAGGAGTCCACTTCCTTCTGATCTGGGATATCAACCGGCTCTGAGGTATGCGAGAGAAAGAATCCATCTAACAAGATCATACTTGGGAGAAGTACTTTCTCAGATATCTTGAATGCCTGGATCACTGTATCAAGTACCTCTTGATTACTTTCACAATAGAACTGCATCCATCCTGTATCACGTTGGGAAAGACTGTCATTCTGGTCTGTCCATATATTCCAGGGAGGACCCATTGCCCTGTTGACATTTGCCATTACAATCGGAAGCCTGGCACCTGCTGCCCAGTGGAGAAGTTCATGCATAAGAGCAAGTCCCTGGGAGCTTGTGGCAGTGAATGTCCTTGCCCCTGTTGCAGAGGCCCCAATACATCCTGCCATTGCTGAGTGTTCAGACTCAACATCAATTAATCTTGCATTTAATTCCCCTTTAGCACAAAGATCTGAAAGTTTCTCTATAATAGAGGTCTGAGGTGTGATAGGATAGGCAGCAATCACCTCTACCTTGGCAAGTAACACCCCATACGCTACTGCATAGTTTCCCATGAGGACCCTTTTCATTTTATCTCCTCAATAGATGTCATAGCAGATCTGGGACACTCCTCCACACATATTAGACACCCTTTACAATAGTCATAGTTGATCTCATATCCTTTCTTTTTCTTGAGCACAGCTATATCGGGGCAGAAGATAAGACAGTTATCACACATATTGCAGACCCCACAGCTAAAGCAACGAGAGGCCTCAATTATACCCATCTCTGGAGAGAACCCCTTATATACTTCCTTAAGATTATTAATCCTCTCTTCAACAGCTACCTTTATAGGGTCAACCCAGTTACCCTTCTCAAAGTGATCAAGATTTAAATCCTCGTATCGGACTATGGATAGATTAAACTCCCCTTCCCCTTTTACCCCCCTCAGATACCTGTCTATGGAGTATGCCCCTTCTTTACCAGATCCAATGGCACTGACAACAGTTCTCGGCCTTCCAGCCGCATCCCCCCCAGCAAATATCCCTTTACAGGTTGTGGCATTGTTGGTATCAATAACAATTCCCATCTTGTTGGTCTTAATATCCGCAGGTAAAAAGGATAGATCAGGGTCTTCACCAATAGCAGATATCACGCTATCTACTTCTATAATAAAATTTGAATCCTTGATAGATAGAGGTCTCCTCCTTCCAGTCTCATCTATCTCACCTAGTTTCATTTTAACGCATCCGAGGTTTATCTTCTTCCCTTCTTCATCCATAATGATATCTGTGGGAGAGGTCAGATAGTGGAATATTATCCCTTCCTCTTCTGCCTGAAGTATCTCTTCCTCAAAGGCAGGCATCTCTTCTCTCGATCTTCGATAGATGATTAACGGCCTTGCCCCCTGCCTTAAGAGAGTTCTTGCTGTATCAATTGCAGTGTTACCTCCACCAATGATTGCAACCTTGTCCCCTATCTCTTTCTTATAGCTGTGATTCTGATCTTTAAGAAAATCGAGTCCTAATATGATCTTGGAGGAATTGCCTTCCCCTGGAAGTCACAGTTTCCTGGCTTTATGTGCCCCTGTTGCAATAAAAATGGCGTTGTAATCCCTTCTAATATCCTCTATATCAATGTCTCTCCCTATACGGGTGTTATCTCTTACCTCGATCCCAAGATTGACTATATCTTCGATCTCTTTATCCATGGTCTCCTTATGGAGTCTGTATTCAGGGATACCCTCTCTCATCATCCCACCTAAGGTAGATGATGCCTCAAATATAGTTACACTATAACCCATTTTTGATAGGAAGTAGGCACAGGTCAACCCTGATGGTCCACCACCAATTATCGCTACCTTGTTCCCTTGTTTGGTAGCTCTCTTTCTTTCTCTCTTCTTCTTATTATTATCTTTGTACCTGTGGCTATGGACATAATCAGCGGCTAGACGTTCTATGGAGTGTATAGATATCTCTTTGTCAAATCTTCCTCTTAGACACTCTTTCTCGCATGGATGGTAACATACATGTCCACAGACCCCGGGAAAGGGATTGGATTCTATTATCTTACTCCATCCTTCCCTAAATCTCTTTTGGGAGATCAGTCCAAGATAAATGGGTATCTCTTCCCCTGCAGGACAGGCATTTTTACATGGTGGCAATCCATTTTTATATATCGGTCTTACGCTCCGCCAGTTTCCTGTAAGATTTTCCTCTGTATTTGCCAGCGATACAGCAAGATAAGGCATATCTGATGCCCCTTTGAATTCTATCTTCTTCCTTTTCTCTTGCACCTTTCACCTTCCCCATAAAAATAACCCACGCCCCCTTACAAAGGCACGGACAAACAAGTTTGTCCATGCCACCCACTCTTTATATAAATTCTAAACAAAACTTTGCAAACAAAGATGTTTAGACCACTTTTGCCCCAAGAATCTTCTCCATATGCTGTAAGGCAAAATTATGCGCATCTTTATCAAAGGAGGCAACACACCTCTGTGGGACATCTACCTCATAATCCCTGTTCCTGAGATCAGCAACTGTATACATCACACATATATCAGTACATAAACCTACAACAATTACCTTATACGGTTTGAGCCTCTTTAACTCATCCTCTATTGAGGTATTAAAGAATCCACTGTACCTTGTCTTTGGTATTATCTTCCCCTTGAATGGCTTGAGTTCATCTATGATCTCTCCCTCTTTTGACCCCTTAATACAGTGTGGAGGGAAGATATTAAACTCCTTATCATCCTTAACATGACTATCACAGAGATAGATGATCTCTTCAGACTTATGCCCCTTTAATAGAGAAACCACCTCAGGGATAATCCTCCTTGAATCATCTCCACAGAAAAGTGGGTTACCTTTTTCTAAAAACCCCTTTAACATATCGACCACTATGATGACCTCTCTTGGCATAAAATAACACCCTCCAATATTAACTCTTATTATCGTAATCTAATATCTTATCTATGAGGAAGGAGGAGAGTCTTTCACTCGCCTCTCTTAATGCCTGATAACTACCCTCTATTTCATCCTTACTTAAGATAGTAGCAAATTCACTCTTGGCACATAGTATTGTGCCTTTATCTATCCTGATTGCCCTCGCACTTATGTTTGCTGTAAAAGACTCCCTTTCTTTATTTATATCTTCTACTTCTCTGTTGATCACTGCATTTCCTATAATGATTACTTCTACACCGGCCTGTATTCCTATCGATATAGCAGCCTCCATATCCCCACTGATTGCCTCCATCATTAGATTCCTGTCTATACTCCTTTCGAGGATATGCCGATCCATAACATCTAATCCCTTCTCCTGGAATCTCTGGATCATGATCGATTCAGATATAGACCTCCCCTCCCCAAGATCAGCAAGGGGGTTCTTTATCTTATTATCATCCCTCTCATTGATAATAACAGCAACTGTATGTCTATATTCCTCCCCTAACCCTAATAATAAACCACTACTTGTTAAATAACTTTTGAGGTCTCCTGAAAGGATGGTTACCTGAAGAACTACCTTATATGTCTTTAGATCAAGATCAACAGATTCGGAGATGATCTTGTATTTCTGCACATAATCCCAACCCTTTTTATATATTGTATTAATTAATTGATTATCAGGTGTGAGGGCCTCAAAGTCTACTATATCAAAGATAATATTTTCAACCGCTTCAATTACTCCATTATCAATAGCCTTCTTCCTTGCCTGAGCATAGTCCTTATCTTTTATCGTACTGACACCTGCAACAACCAT
>JACRGM010000009.1 GCA_016212345.1 Nitrospinota bacterium | reverse complement strand
AGGGATAGGTAGATGTTGCTATGAACTTGATGAGAGGGGAGTTCAACCATTTAAGGAGGAAGACCATTATTACGATGACTTTATCAATAGGCAAGGGGAGAATAGGTATCTTCTGGATCTGGTAGGGGCCAATAAGAAACAACTTTTAGAACTCGGGGTCAGATCAGAGAATATCTTCTCTACACAGTTATGCACTGCCTGTAATACTGAAGACTTTTTCTCTCACAGAGCGATAAGAGGAGAATATAGAAGGATGATGGGGGTTATAATGCTCTCTTGATACTCATTCTATAGAATGTAATATTTTAAAAGGGGTATTCTATAAAATAAAGGATTTTTAGATGACAACAAAGAAGGATGTAAAGGATAAGGGAAAAAGAGAGATTGAGACATATAAGAAGGAGGCTGAAGAGCCTTTGAATAAGGTGATTATCGAATCAGCCGGTAATATCGCTGCAAGGATAAATGCAAGTACTATCCTCTTATGTGCTGATATGATAGATAATTTTGACATATTGAGAGATATCTCAAAGAGTCAAAATATAATATTTGCAACCAGAGACGAGGATACATCTAAAAAGGCCTCAGGGATTGTAAAGAAGGTACTTATTGTACCAAATGTCAATCTTACCCGTGTGGGACAGATAAAGATAGCAATTGTTATGGCACTATCTGCAGGTATTGTGGGAAGGGGGGATAAGCTCGTTTGTATATCTGGTATACCGAGGTTTGGTTCCCTCGATAATCTCGATAATATTATGGTACTGGATATAGGTAAGGAGTTTGAGGTACTGACATCGAATAATATCTTAGATATAACGGTTAAATTGAAACCAGAGGTATTCGAGACAGTTCTCAATCTTGCAGTAGAACTTGCTAATCAAGGTAGAGAGGGGAAGGCAGTAGGGGCTATGTTTGTTATTGGTGATGAGGATAAGGTGTTACAATTCTCCCGTCAAATGATAATAAATCCCTTTAAAGGGTATCCAGAAAAGGAGAGAAATGTTATGGATCCTGATTTAAGGGAGACGATAAGGGAGTTTTCTGTTATAGATGGGGCATTCATTATACGGGAGGATGGAATAGTTGTCTCCGCAGGGAGACATCTAAATGTTGCCTTAGAAAAGGAGGATTTCCCTCGGGGATTAGGAAGTAGACACATAGCGGCCGCAGGAATTACATCTGTGACAGATGCAACTGCGATAGTCATCTCTGAATCAACAGGGACTGTACGTATATTCAAGAATGGTATGATATTCATGGAGATCGAGAAATCCCCTAAGTAAAAAGGAAACCCTCATGCCAATCATAGTCGGCACAAAGAAGGATGAAAATAGATATTTTTAGAAGGCGGGTGGCATGGACAAACTTGTTTGTCCGTGCTTTTTAGGTAAGGGGGTATTTTCAGAGGAAAGATGCGATTTGATAAATTTACCTTAAAGGCTCAAGAGGCGATTCAGGAGTCCCAATCAATAGCAGATAAGTATGGACATCAGGCTATTGATGTTGAACATCTCCTTTATGCCCTCATTGAACAGAGGGGGGGGGTAGTTGTACCCATTCTTCAAAAATTAGGTGCCAATCCAAAGATCATTCTTAAAAAGGTGATAGAAAGATTGGAAAGACTCCCCACTGTTTCTGGTAGTGGGGCTATTGGACAGGTCTATATATCTCCGAGACTGAAACAGGTAATGGATTCTACCTTCAAGGAGGCAGAACAGTTAAAGGATGAGTATGTCAGTACCGAGCATCTCCTTATTGCTATTGCTGATGAGAAGAATGGGATATCTTCAGCAATCCTATCTGCTGAGGGGGTAACCAGGGATCTCATTCTTAAGGCAATGGTCAGCATCAGAGGCTCTCATAGGGTAACTGACCAGAGTCCAGAGGATAAGTATCAGGCACTATCTAAATACAGCAGGGATCTGACAGATCTAGGTAAAAAGGGAAAACTCGATCCAGTTATAGGACGGGACGATGAGATAAGGAGGGTAATCCAGGTACTATCCCGTAGAACTAAGAACAATCCTGTCTTGATAGGTGAACCTGGAGTGGGGAAGACAGCTATCATAGAGGGACTGGCCCAGAGGATAGTTAATGGCGATGTACCTGAGGGGTTGAAGAATAAGAGACTAGTAGCCCTTGATATAGCTGCATTGATCGCGGGTTCAAAATATCGTGGTGAATTCGAGGATAGGCTAAAGGCTGTTCTCAAGGAGATAAGTGATGCGGAAGGTGGAATAATCCTATTTATTGATGAGCTTCATACCCTTGTAGGGGCAGGGGCAGCAGAGGGCTCTATGGATGCCTCAAATATGCTAAAACCTGCCTTATCAAGAGGTGAGTTAAGATGTGTAGGTGCTACTACCTTGAATGAATACCGTAAATATATAGAAAAGGATGCTGCACTTGAGAGGAGATTCCAACCCGTATATGTAGGTGAACCTACAGTGGAAGATACAATCGCTATACTGAGGGGCTTAAAGGAACGCTACGAGATCCACCATGGAGTTCGTATACAGGATTCAGCGATCATTGCAGCAGCCACACTCTCCAACAGATATATTACTGACAGATTTCTACCTGACAAGGCTATTGATCTAATTGATGAGGCAGCATCACATCTCAGGATAGAGATTGATTCCCTCCCAACAGAGATAGATGAGATCGAGAGGAGGATTATCCAGATCGAGATAGAAAAGGAGGCACTTAAGAAGGAGAAGGATAAGGAATCGACCGAGAGGCTCAAAAAGATAGAGAAGGACCTTGGAGAATTAAGAGAGACCAGCAGTCAGATGAAGGCCCACTGGCAGAATGAGAAGGAATCTATAAAAAAAAGCCGATCATTAAAAGAAGAGATAGAAAAGGCAAAGCTGGAGGAACAGTTGGCAGAGCGAAAGGGGGATCTCGGAAGGGTGGCTGAGCTGAGGTATGGGACACTTATTCAGCTTCAGAAGGATCTAGATAGGGAAAATAAGAGGTTGGCCGAGCTTCAGAAGGAAAAGAGGATGCTTAAGGAGGAGGTGGATGAAGAGGATGTTGCTACCATTGTAGCAAAATGGACAGGTGTCCCAGTCTCCAAGATGATGGAGGGAGAGATAGAGAAGTTGATAAAGATGGAGGAACGGCTTAAGAGACGTGTTATTGGCCAAGATGAGGCAATTACCTCTGTATCAAATGCTGTAAGGAGGGGGCGAGCAGGGCTCCAGGATATTAATCGTCCTATTGGTTCCTTTATATTCCTTGGACCAACAGGTGTAGGGAAGACAGAGACAGCAAGGGCACTATCAGAATTTCTCTTTGATGATGAGCAGGCAATGGT
>JACRGM010000189.1 GCA_016212345.1 Nitrospinota bacterium | reverse complement strand
TCTCTCTATAAGTTGATCCACATCCTTTTCCAGAAAGGTAAAATAATCTCCCTCCAGACTGTCATATATAACCCCAACAGCCATCCGCATCAGATGTTTATTCTGCCATCCACCCACATCTTCTGGCCCTTTCTGGGTCTCTATATCGAGATATATTATCCTCTTCATTCCCCTGAAAATACCCCCTCACCCTTTGCCCTGGGGGAGCAGTAATCAATATTAGTGGCGGTTCTGATCCCATCTTTCCCAAGTATTTGAATTTTAAGATGAATAATATCCCTTCTTTACAGTTGTGTTGGGTAATATCCAGGAATTCTTCCCTATCAGGGCACCTGGACAGGTGACTGAGTTGCACCCTATCTCTACATAATCCCCCACTACTGCCCCGAGTTTTTGCATACCTGTGTCTATCACCTTCTCATCAATAGTTATCTTGATAGGGTTAATCTTACCACTCTCTTTTTCCTCTTGTCTCCTCAACTGAAGATTTGCTAACTTTGTACCAGCACCAAGGTTGACATAATAGCCGAGTATGCTATCACCTATATATGCAAAATGTCCTGCCTCTGTATGATCCATAATGATGGAGTTCTTTATCTCAGTAGTATGACCAATGGTACAGTTGTCCCCAACAATAACATTTCCTCTAAGATATGCCCCCTGTCTTATCTCACACCCATTTCCGATAATGGCTGGGGATTTGATTAAAGCTGTTGGTTCTAGTATTGTCCCCTTACCTATATAGATCGCCAGATCCTTAAGGAAGAGGGAGACCTTGAGTTTAATAAGGTCTTCTACAAGTATCATCTTCTCAATGACCTTACCATCATCTTCCCTGATATTATGGGCTGAGATCCCACGAATAGTGATCTTTGACTCATTCTCCCTTGCTATCTCCTTTAATGCGGATTTCATATAGTCACTAATCTTGGCCACTGTCTCCCATGGATACCTTATACCATCAAATATACCTCTATATCTGAATCCCTCTAAATGATAGAAAAAATCGTCTAGTTCAAACATGATCCTTTTTCTCCAAAGGGCTCGACCGTAAAAGTTCAGCTATAGATTTCCATATAACAAATTACACTGCGTTATCAGTCGAAATCCTCGACAACGTACTACTCAGTACGCCTTACTCGGATTTCTCCTTCTAGCCTTGTGTAATTTATTATCTGAAAATCTATACCATTTTCCCATATCTGTCAGTTCATATCTATCACCGACAGCCCTTATAAATCCTTCCTTTATCCCTACCTCCTTTATCAATCTGTCGAATGAGATATCATCATCTATCCCTCTTCTCAATTCCTTATATGTACAACTCTTATTGAGATATAGCCTCTTTAAAATGATATCCTCTGCTCGGGCATAAGGATTATCATGATCCTTCATCTTCAAGGCAAGATACCCTACAGCCTCCTCAGCTATAGATATAAGGGCATCACCCTCCTCTACCCTCCCCCTTGCATTGATCCCTACCTTATCCTCTGTACCAGAATTTCTTCCAAATATAGCTGCACCCTGATCCCCATCCTTGTCATAGATGGCAATATAGAGTATATCCCTATCCTCAGGATAGGTTATCTCCCTGAGCTCTATCCCTTCACCGAACTCTCTAATACAGGAAGATCTGATTACCGATTCAAGGCCGCTCCATATCTCGCTTCCTCTTACAAGTCGTGATTTGTCAATATAGTAGATGTAAAATGTCTTCTTAAACCCCACTGGAAATGGGTGATGCACCTTCTCTATATAATCCCTTATATTGAGATCAGCATAGAGGGTCTCGGTTGCCACATAAGTATTGATAGCCCCCTTTAAGCCATTACCTGCAAATAAAGGTATTATTGATCTATCCCTCAATCTCAGGTATCCAGTGGTTATGTTATGCCCGGATTCCTCCCCCCCAATCCCATACCTGATTATCCCATCCCTTAATAACCCCTCCTTTATCTTATTCTCAATAGTAATGGTAGTAATAGTCTCTCTGTTATCCCTCCCCAATCTATATATCTCTTTTGTGATCTCCTCTATTACAGAGGTATCTACCTGACCAGAACCAGAGATATCCTCTATCCTATTCCTTATCATCCCTATCTCATCTTGTTTATCCTTTACCTCTTTTACCGTCTCAGCAATAAGATCTACTATCCCCTTAAGGAGCGATATAACCCCTTTTAGGAGTATCCACTTATCACCAACAGGGGTAAGCTCTGGTATAAAACCAAGCATAGCAGCAGTAGTTGAGGCATTAAGATCACTCTCTATTGTATTTATATATAGTGAGCCCTTATATCTCTCTGGATATCTTGAGATCAGATAGAAGGCCTGATGAAATGTTGTAACATCTCCTGAGAGTACAATGGCCCTCTCCTCAAGAGGGTTATAATCTATCCTATAAAATCTATCTCCATCTGCATCAAAGATGGCTGCAGAGACCCGTATCTTCCCTTCTATGATCGATCTACTATTATCCTTCCCGATCTGAAAGAGCCTCTTTACCCCATTGTGATTGGCAAATCTCCCATTACTTGAATAGACCATATCAGATGTGATTAAGGATATACCTTCTAAATCGAGTACACCACTATTATGATTCACCCCTTGAGCAGGATCGCTGTTTACATCAATTACCTCTCCGACTCCGATCCTCCTGAATATATCTCCTGCGATCCCTGAATAGGCCCCATTTGCGGAATCTACTATCAGGATAATCTTTTTAAAGAGGTCTTTCCTCTCAATCCATGTGTTTCTACTATCATATAAGAACTCTCTAAATACCTTTACCGCATCATCACGACACTCCTCATATCCCCCCTTTTCCTTCATATCCCTTATCTTTTCATAATCGATCTTATGTATGACAGATGTCAGATGTAGATCATCTCCATAAAGGGGTTTTAGGCCGTATCTCTTCATAAATATCTTGATCCCATTTTGATCCATTGGATTATGTGAGGCAGTTATCATGAAGGCACCCTTTGCCTCCCTGTAGAGCATATATATAGGGATAGCAGGGGTTGGCATGATCCCAATTATCAGTGCCTTTCCACCCCCCTTCCTGATCCCCCTCACAGCAGAACGGGTAAATCTCCCCTCCCTGTCTCTAGGATCCCAGCCTATGACGATCTCATCACCATTGCTCATTATTTCACGATCCATTAGGTCTGTCACATGCGAGTAGGTATATAACTCCATAAACTCCTCTGTGATCACACCTCTATGTAGGAATGCCTCGACCGGGGATAATCCCTTTACAAGTGGATATGAGGATAATCTAACCATCCCTCTTATCCCATCTGTGCCTTGTAATCTGATAGTCAATGTAACCTTAACCAACAACAATGCTTATATTTTTTCCCACTTCCACAGAGACAAGGTATATTTCTGTCGACTTTTTTACCTTTTCCTGTTATAACCGGCCCGGGAATAGCCGTTTTCCTAGCCTCATCTAAACTGAAGCTGATCCGTTGGATACAATCCTCCATAATTGCTTCGAATTTATCTACATTTTCTACGAATTTTTTTAGCTCGTTAGGGTTTGATTCTTCTTTCAACACCCCCAGGGATTTCTGAAATAGCGCATTACCCGTAACCAATGCCTCAAATACTGCCCTGCCGTCGGGAGTCATCTCCATAGGATCGGTACCAGCTAGATCCAGACCTTTAATAAATGCCTTGTTTTTCTGGTTGATCAATTTAACTCTATCTTTAATACCGTTCACTGTATCCGGGAAATCTGATTTTATCTCTGGCGAGGGACCACCCTCATGCTGAGCGGCGGCAATAAGATTCCACAAGCCGGTAAAATTGTTCATAAATCGCTTAATCTCCTCCTCTGAATCAAACTCTATCTTTCTCCCTTCAAACAACCAGTTAAAGTAATCCGCCATTTTTACCATATATGTTCCAGCCAACATTCCCCGCAAGAAGAAATACACCTCATGGATATTTCTGGGACACTTTATCTTCTTTAAAATCTGCTCAAACTCTTTTTGCCCTTCAAATTTTAGGTTAGTTCCTCTAGTCATGATAGTCGTTCATCGGTAAAAGCTGAGGGAAACCAAACTGCAATAAATACACAGTATTAGCTACCTACATCCATTTATTAGCGTATAATTAACGCATTATTTTTTAGTGTATAATAAAGCCTGTTTAAATTATTAGAGAAAAAGTCAATAAAAACATTGACTTATGCATGAAAACCCTCTATAATTTAAGTTAATTTTAAAATCAAAATAATTAATTAGAAAGGAGGGTTTCCATGCATGAAAAGGATATCAAAAGGATAGTGAAAAAGCAACTAAAGAAAAATTTGCAAATTTTCCTAACTGGAAAAGGATT
>JACRGM010000191.1 GCA_016212345.1 Nitrospinota bacterium | reverse complement strand
TTTCAGGTGGGGGGTATCCAGAGCTACCTCGTAAAAGAGATCTTAATCTATGTAGCATGATTGTGAGCATCGCGGATGTCTACGATGCATTACGGAGTATCAGATCTTACCGGAGAGAGTTCTCCTTAAAAGATACGATCCGTATTTTAAAAGAATCAGCAAAAGATTTTGAGCCAATCCTCTTAAAACGCTTCATCAGTCTCATAGGGATATATATGGTTGGGACTATAGTTAGGCTCAAATCGGGCCATATTGGGATAGTTTATGAATTGAATCCAAATGACCCCTATTCCCCATTTGTAAGGATTATAAAAGACCCTAATGGAGAAAATATAAAGAAGGAAGAGATAATATATCTATCTGTGAAAGAGGAAAAAGGTGATGAAAATTTTATCATTGATGTCTTGGAACAGAGAGAGGATACACTCTTATAGATCTCCAATTCTTACCAAGCTCTTTCAATGCAATAATTTTCCGAATCTATCCCATCTTATGCCAAACCTCTCTTTATCCCATGACCAGTATATAATAAATGCCTTTCCCTTGACTTCCTTTATATCCAGGAATCCCCAATATCGGCTATCCCTGCTATTCTCACGGTTATCACCCATTACAAAGAGACTTCCTTCTGGGATGGTCACAGGGCCATAATAATCCCTTGGTAAGGAATGAACAATATGGGGATTGGGGTCATTATGAATAACATGGGTTTCTTTCAAGGGCTCTCCATTTATATATACCTCCTGACCCCTTATCTCTAACTGTT
The DNA here is from genome assembly GCA_016212345.1 of Nitrospinota bacterium. Lineage (GTDB taxonomy): Bacteria > Nitrospinota > Nitrospinia > SZUA-224 > SZUA-224 > SZUA-224. The sequence goes on along the minus strand of JACRGM010000191.1, from coordinate 3,827 downwards.
CGCCTGGTAGCCCTATGACACGTTTTATAAAATCACGACTCTTGTCCATAGGATATCTGAAGACAATAATATCCCCCCTTTTAGGGGAGTGGGAAAAGAATCTGATATCGTTAAATAGCTTTATCTGTGTAAAGGGGATCTCATTTGGTATCTTTATCCCATATATAAACTTACTTACAAGGATATGATCCCCCACAAGAAGGGTATTCTCCATTGAACCAGATGGTATCTTAAATGCCTGTACAATAAAGGCCCTTATAAAAAGGGCAAGGAGCAAGGCAATAACTATTGCCTCAGCATATTCCCTACCAACAGACTTCTTTTTATTATTGTAAGCAAGATCATCTTTTGCGGTTTTTATATCTGTATCTTTTATATCTGTATCTTTCTTCTTTTTCATCATAAAACAAACTCCTTTATACCATAATCCTTACTCTATCTTCAAGATTGCCATGAATGCCTCTTGAGGTATGGATACCTTACCTATCTGTTTCATCTTCTTCTTCCCCTCTTTCTGTTTCTCTAAGAGCTTCCTCTTCCTTGTAATATCACCACCATAACACTTGGCTGTTACATTCTTCCTGATGGCCTTAATACTCTCCCTTGCAATTACCCTACTTCCTATTGATGCCTGAATAACCACCTCAAACATCTGTCTAGGAATAATCTCACGTATACGTCTTGTCAATTCTCGTCCCTGATAATATGCCTTATCCTTATGTACTATAGTAGATAGGGCATCCACAGACTCCCCATTGAGAAGGATATCCAGTTTTACCATGTTCGATTCTCGATAATCGAGATATTCATAGTCAAAGGAGGCATATCCCCTTGATATAGATTTCAACTTGTCATAGAAATCGAGTAATACTTCATTAAAAGGGAGCTCATAGGTTATCATAACCCTACCATCATTCAGATATTCCATCCCCTTTTGAACCCCTCTCCTCTCCTGAGCCAATTTTAAGATCACCCCAACATACTCATTAGGTACCATTATTGTGGCCTTAATAAAAGGTTCCTCTGTCTTAGATATGGCATTAGGAGTGGGAAGTTTAGAGGGATTATCTATATACATCTCATTACCATTTACACCTATCACCTTGTATACCACTGTCGGGGCAGTGGTAATCAGCATGAGACTGAATTCTCTTTCTAGACGTTCCCTTATTATATCCATATGAAGGAGTCCAAGAAATCCACACCTAAAACCAAAACCGAGTGCCATGGATGTCTCAGGTTCATATCTAAATGATGAATCATTTAGATGGAGCTTCTCCAGTGCGTCCCGTAAGGATTCATATTGGTCACTATCAACAGGATAAAGCCCACTAAATACCATAGGCTTTGCCTCTTTATACCCAGGCAATGGCGAAGAGGTTGGATTGTCTGATTCTGTGATAGTCTCCCCTATCCTTGTATCCCCCATCTTCTTAATACCTGCAATGACATAACCGACATCACCTACTGTTAGTATATCTATAGGCTCTACATAAGGGGTAAAGATACCGACCTCACTTACCTCGTATGACTTATCAGTAGACATCATCTTGATTCTCATACCAGCCTTAATCCTTCCATCAAAGACCCTTACAAGAACAACAATCCCACGGTAAGAATCATACCATGAATCAAAGATAAGCGCCTTCAATGATGTATCAGGACCCCCCTTTGGGGGAGGGATCTGTGATACTATTGCCTCAAGTATATCTATTGTGCCGATCCCCTCCTTGGCACTCGCTAGTATCGCTCCAGAGGAATCAATACTTAGGATATCCTCGATCTGGGCCCTCACATTTTCAGGATCTGCATTAGGAAGATCTATCTTATTTATTATCGGGATAATCTCCAGACTATGTTCCATTGCCAGATTAACATTAGCTATGGTCTGTGCCTCGACCCCTTGAGCTGCATCTATTACAAGAAGCACCCCTTCACAGGCTGCAAGGCTTCTTGAGACCTCGTATGAAAAATCTACATGTCCTGGGGTATCAATAAGGTTAAGGATATAGTCCTTACCATCTCGGCCTTTATATCTAAGCCTAACAGTCTGTGCCTTGATGGTAATCCCCCTCTCCCTTTCGATAGGCATCTGATCAAGGACCTGATCCATCATCTCCCTCTCATTAACCGCACCTGTGAACTCTAATAACCTGTCAGCAAGGGTAGATTTACCATGGTCAACATGGGCAATTATAGAGAAATTTCTGATATTCGATTGAGACATCTGAACAGATACCTATCCTCCTAATTCCTTCTTCAAACGATCTATGACCTTTACAGGTGTAGGATCGATATTATTTAATATTGATAGATAATAACTGATAAAATCACCAAGATATATAAGTGAGAATATCCTTGCCAATCTTGAATTCCCTTCAGACCATACCTCAAAGACATCACTGACATCCTCTGCTATAAGTGACCCTGTGATATTTATCCGCATCTTGACTCGATCTAAGTCATCTTTACATCGTAAAAAGATTATTAAAAAGTCCTTTGTGAGATGACGAAGGGTCTTCCAACCTACCACTTCATTATGATCAAGCTCTGGGAGTATATTATAAGATGCAAATGTCTTACTATTTTCATTAAACTGTCCCTTCCACCTAAAGGCTACAGCATCAGTATAATCATTTACCCCATATATGATCGGTAGTTTACCATATATATTAATAGCCATATCCTTTGCCTTATTCATAGAGATATCAACCTCTATACGGTAACTATTACAGAGTTCTTGAAGCAAGGTTATAGTCTCTGATATATCGCTATCCTGCCCATCTATTAGCCCTAATCTCTCCAATACGGTCAATAGGGGGAAAAATAGATAACCAAGACTTGCCCTTGGCGGTAAACCTTTTGGTATCCTGATTAGAGGGAGATCTTCCCTCAGTGCCAGATCCTCTATTATCCCACCACTTGTAACTATGACTATCCGTGCCCCCTTCTCACGACCATGCTCAAAAGAGGTTATGGTCTCCTCTGTATTTCCAGAATAGCTTACAACAAAGAGGAGGGTATCTTTATCTACAAACATGGGAAGGGTATAATTACGATTCACATATATGGGTAGATCTATTTTATCACTAAGATATGACCTCAGGATATCCCCACCAATGGCAGATCCACCCATCCCTGCTATTACAATCTTCTGTAATTGATTATTACTCCATGGATTCTCAAAACCTTTACCCAGTTCTACAGCCTCACTACACTGCTGTGGAAAACCAATCAGGTGATCAATCATACAAGAGGCATCTATCTTCCTTATAATCCCCTGATCATTTAGATCTATCATAATCTATTCCTCACTCCCCTTAATCCCCTCCCATCAAGGGAGGGGAAAGAATTAAGGCCCCTCTATTTCAAATACTTCCCATAGAGGGATTTCTATCCCCTCTAATGAATGTAAAGGGAGAACCTCTTTAGATCCCCAGACATTACCCTTATCATATGTGCCTTCTTTCTCTAAACAGAAGCGTTCTATATACTCTTCATTTGGGTCAATGATAATATATTCCTTCACTTCATACTTCTCATAAATAGCCTTTTTTTCTCGTCTGTCCTTCACAGCAGTTGCCTGTGAAAGCACCTCAATAATTAGATCCGGTGCACCCTGTATGTTGGCCTCTGTAATCTTTTTCTCATCACACACAACAAAGATATCAGGCTGAACAACATCATATTCAGATAAAAAAACATCAGTAGGAGCAATACCTGTGATACAGCCCTTATCTGATAGTCTATTTCGTAAAATATGGAAAAAATTTCCCACTATCCTTTGATGTCTAAAACTTGGCGCTGGAGTCATATTGTAAGCTACA
>JACRGM010000020.1 GCA_016212345.1 Nitrospinota bacterium | reverse complement strand
GATTACATCCTAACCTTATGATATTTAAAAAAATTTCATGCGTTTGCCCTGCAAAAGCTCCTGCTTTGATTGAAGCAGTGTAGGGGCACGGTATACCGTGCCCCTACTTACACAAAGATTATAAACTTTTACTATTTTTTATACGGAATAAAGTTATACCATTCAGCACCTTTTTTCACTTCATCACGTTCTTTCACTTCAGCACGTTCCTCTTGTTTCACTCCAGCACGTTCGAAGATCGCATCATCGCAGCATGGTGGTAACTGCTTCATCATCGCCTTTATCTTGAGTGCCATCTCGTCTGGTTTTCCTCCTGAATGAAGCTTTGTATAGACGAGCGTAAATGCGTCTGTCAGCTCCTCCTGGGCACGTTCAGAGACCCCAAGTTTCTTGAACCTATTCTTGTGGCGGGCCACTGCCTCTTCCAGATTCTTTGGTGAACCTCGTAATACCTTGTCCATCATCTTATCCCAATCAGGGTTTATGGCCTTCTGTTTCTGGATATTATCATAAACCATGGCCACTGCAAAGGCCACCTCATTAGCAGTATGCTTGGAAAGACCAAGCTCCAAAAATATCTTACGATGTTGGTTGACAATATCCTGTCTCACTGGGATTATGTGTACCCTTCTATTCTGTCTCCAGCAGGTCTCATCATCTTCCATACACAAGGGCTTCTCATCACCGTAAATTTTAGTTCCTAATCTGTCCTGGACTATACCACGAGTGATCAGATAATCCTTTACACCCCCTACTCTCCTCTCAGCGAGCCACAGATTATACTTCTTTGTTCCCCTTATATCTGAGTGACCCTCTAGTATGATATTTACCAAAGGATTATCTATAAGCCATTCTCCTATCTTATTTAGGTTCCACCTTGCATCCGGTGTTAGGCTCGAACTATTGGAATCAAAATTTATATCCTCAAAAAAGACCTCCTGTGCATACCCTCCCGGAACAAAGCCAAGCAATACAAACAATACTACAACTACCAAAAACTGTAATATCCTCTTCATAGCATCATCTCCTCCTTTTTACCTCTTTGAGAGAGAGACATATCCTCCCAAAGAGATTAACCCTCCCTTTAACCCTGACCTTGACCTTCCCCTTTCATCCATACATATATCTTCTCATCTCGATCACCCCCTGTTTGAGTCACATCCATCTCACTCTTTATCTGAGGATCTATCTGAGGATCTCTAAAATCCCCATCTATCTCTGAGATGGATGAAAAGAGTAGAGTATCAACCCCTTGTGGCAATTCCAGAGCAGAGGTCATCCTTGAGAGTATCTTTCTATATTCCTGGATAAGGTTCTTCTCTACCTTTATAGAGGCCTCAATTTCAGCCTTCATCTTTTTTATATCTTCTACAAGAAGGGCATATTTATTTTGAAGGATGGAATGCTGTCTCTTATCATTCTCTATCTTTTGGCGAATATCCAGATCTCTCTTCTGTAATCCGTTCTTCTCATTCTCAATGTATAGTAATTTAGAATCCAGCTCACCCAATAGCTTGTCTAATCCACTTAGAAAATGATCCTTCCTCTTTTCTAACCCATCTCCTGACCCCTTTAATGTGATCTGGAACTTCCTATATGTCTCAAACATATTATGTAAGATATGAGAGAGTGATTCATCCTTGTCCTCCTCAAGATCAAAGGTGAGATTGACTAAATTACCAGAGAGTATCTCGTTATATCTCTCCTTTAACCAGATATCTATCCCTTTCATCTTTTCCAATCTTGTCTTTATCGTTTTGATATCCCCCTCATATATCTCAAGGTTTCTTGTAACCCTCTTCAACTCTTCAAAGGTATCAAATCTATCCTGAATAGAGTCAGATATCCTCTTCTCCAAGCTCTCTCTATTCCCTTTCTTATTCAGCAGTCTCCTCTTAAAGAGCTTAACAATCATTTCTAAGTCATTTATTACCTTCCTTTCTTCCCTCTTCATCTCTGTCATCTCGATATCAAGATCATATATAGTCTCTTTTATCCCTTTATCTTGTATCTCGTTAATCCTCCTCTCAGCATCATTTCTGGTAGGTAGACCATGGAAAGCGATCTTCCCATCTATAAAGGTAACAGGAACCGACTCAATAGAATGTGTCTTAGCAAGTTGTCTACCAATAGGGGAGGAGATATCTACCTCTTCATATTCAAAAACCCCACTCTTTGATAGTTCTTTCCAGAACTCTACTGTCTTGATGGAGATAGGACACCAATCTGCCGCCAATAGAGTAACCTTACTCATGATACCTTCCTCTTTGAAGTGCCTTAAGGATCATCTCTTTGGTGGGAATTCCTCCAAATCCCTCTTGTGATTCATAAACACGACATCTTAATCCAAAGTCCTTCCATCCCTGGGCCTTCTCCTCGATATCTCTGCCATTAATTCTAATTGTAGGTGAACCAAGGAATTCTAACGACCTTGCGTGGTCATTAGAGATAACCTTAATCTTTTCTATTCTAATTGTTGGATCTACCTCATGGACACATTCTTTTAGAATCTTCATGGCCTCTTTGTAGGTAGGACATCCGTCAAAGTATAATAACTCCACCTTCATTCTTCTTTTCACCTTCCTTCTACTCTGGTTGCGGTGTCTGTCAACGAAACATCCACCGACAAAATTATCCTTATACTAAGGATATTAAACTTTCCCATAGTACTATTTGGCATCTCCCAAAATAGCTGGCAGGGGCCATCTACCGGCTATACGGAAGAAGAACTAAAAATTTATACCTACATAGACCCCGTAGGACGAGTATGTAGCATCTATTCCTGTGTGCTTAGCGGCAAATGTGCCCCTATAATCAACACCTATACTAATCAGGTCAATAATCATATACTCAACTCCGACACCCGCATGGTACCCTATGTCGAGATAGGTCGTGTCGTTTGAAGGTGGGGAGTTGACCATAAATGCAAGGCCTATAGGGATTATCCATGGCCTCACCTTTCCGAGCTCAAAACGGTACTTTGGGGCAACAACCACAATTAATTCTGAAACAGCCACCTCTTCTACATTAGGCTTTCCAACTCCATCCAGGTATAATAAGCCGCTGGTTGTCGTGAGGACCTCTTTATCGGAAAACTTGGCATACTCTAGCATTACCTCACCAAGGAGGGTGTTGCCGAACAGCTTTATCAGCGGAATATCCAGCCCTGCCGCAACAGCAAAACCGGTGTTATCATCGTTTTTCCCAGCTCTCGTCATGTTAAGCGTATCCGTAAACACTTCACCCCCTCTGTCATCCCTCAATGTGGCCCCACCGTACTTATAAAATACCTGGCCTCCAAGCTGGGCATAACTCGTTGAAGTAATTGTCACTGTAAAAAAGGTTGACAATAGAAACACTAAGACCTTTTTCATAAATCCTCCTTTCGTTTAGTTAAAAGACCATACCCCCTTAAATGGATCCCCCATCACCAGGGATTGTCCTTTATCAGTTTCCTCCTCTTTTTAAAATCTCTATAAGCCATCAACTCCCTCTATCAGGATTATTTTATTAGTATTTCAGTATTTTAGTTAATTATAAAGTATTTAAACACTTTTGTCAAGCCTTTTCTGAAAATAGCATTCTAATAAGCTGTTAAAAAATAACATTTACAATTTACTTGACATCAAGGGCTGATACTGTAATTCCACTCACCATGAAATTTATGTGGCGTTATATTTACCATTTTCATTTCCTCATCAGAGCACCGAATCTTCAATAAATTAGAAGATTAAAAGCCCTTATTCATTCCTTTTTTTCCATATTAACCACAATAAAATTTTTAGTATTGCGCAATTTATATGCAATAATTGCTCTATTGGGCGACAGATTATCGAATATAAAAGTCATGCGTCAGGGTTGCTTTTGAGGTTTGCGTTTTGTATATATCTCGGTTATCATTATAAAAGGGAGATCAATGAGAGGCCCATCAATGAAGGAGATAACCCTATTTCTCCTGAGTGGCATGGACAAACTTGTTTGTCCGTGGGAGATATAAGATAAGGGGGTATTCTCAGAGGCAGTAAGAAATAAGAAAGAGGAGAGAAATGATTGGAAAAACCAACACTTTATATTGAGACTACTATTTTTAGCTATTTGGCTGCACGTTCCAGTCGGGATATCATAGTTCAGGCGCATCAACAGATTACTTGGGATTGGTGGGAGTCTCAGAGAAAAAATTATGAACTTTACATTTCCGAGATATAGATTTCCATATAACAAATTACACGGCGTTATCAGTCGAAATCCTCGACGGCGTACCGCTCAGTACGCCTTACTCGGATTTCTCCCTCTATCCTTGTGTAATTTATTATCTGAAAATCTATATTATATATTTAAAGAATCAATAAAATTCTCCTTAATCTTTAAATTTAAAGGGTGGTCTGTTAAATAATAATATATTGTCTGATTCTCCCTTCTATATTTAACTATGTTATAAGCCTTCATCTTACTTAAATGTTGGGAGACCGCAGATATAGTAATTCCCAACACCTCTGATATATCACATACACAGAGTTTCTTTTCT
>JACRGM010000188.1 GCA_016212345.1 Nitrospinota bacterium | reverse complement strand
CCAGTCTCTTCTTTAATGAAGAAAAGAGAAGATTGTATATTGCAGATACAGGGAACAATAGATTAGTCTCATTTGATTCAGATCTCAATTATCTGGCAGAGTTTAATGCTGATGGAGGATTAGAATTCCCCACAGGGGTGGTAAACGATAGCAAGGAGAGATTCGTTGTTGTTGAGGGCATGAAAAGGAGGGTACTATCAATAGATATAAAGACCAAGGGTATTAAGGAGATCGATTTTACTGATGTAAAACAAGGTAAGGAGATATATCCTGATATGTTAGCCATAGACAGTAATGATAATCTCTATGTGGTAGATAAGGCGAATAGATCTATACTGATCTTTGATGCAACCTTAAGATATAAAAGGAGGATCACAGTGAAGGGTGACCTTACCTCGATTGCTGATATAAAGGTTGATAGGAAAGGGGATATATACACCCTTGATACCCTTAGAGGTGTTGTCTATATATTCAATGAGAGGGGAGAGATCATCCATAAGTTTGGCCGGAAAGGGGAGGGGAGAGGGGAATTTTATTTCCCCACAAGTTTAGCAGTAGATCAGAGAGGACTGATATATGTAGTTGATCAACATAAGGATAAGATACTAATCTTTAATAGAAAGGGGGAGTTTCAGTTTGATTTCTCCCAAACAGGATGGAAGGAGGGGAGATTTCGCTATCCAAGTTATATATTTATAGATAGATCAGATAGGATCTATGTGATAGACAGAGGGAATAATAGGATACAGGTATTTAAAATAAAAGATTAGGTGTAATGTATTATTTAAGATATCCGATTTGGGTGATATTTATAGTTGTATCTATTGGTTGTAAAGGGGTCTTATCAAAGACCGAATCTATACCAGAAGAAGAGATTGATCAATCCAGTGGGGATTTTTATCTAAGTCATATGCCATTCTATAATAAGGATAATCTTTTTACAAAGTCACTCTCTAGACCGATGTCCGATAAAGAGATGTCTGCAAAAAAGAGAGAGATACTTTCAGCTATGAAAGCCCGTCCTGATGAGGGGATAGCTATATATTTTTCAGATCCCCCCAAAAATCCTCCACTTCCTAGGGCACTTAGGATAATGCCTAAGGATAAATATGGGTATCCTGACTGGGTCAAGGCGGTCAAGATAGAACTGATACATCCGCTATCCTCACTCGATCCTGATGAACATGAGGAAAAGCCGTTGATGCTTGATATAGTGTTTCGTATAAATGACAGGATGATGTCAGATGTAGTCTTCCCCCATGATATACATACCTACTGGTCTTCATGTGATAATTGTCATCCCTCTCTCTTTATAATGAAGAAGGGGGCCAATAAGATGGGTATGGAGAGTATATGGAAGGGTAAATACTGCGGTCACTGTCATGGAACAATAGCCTTTCCCTCTCAGGGGTTCGAGAATTGCATCCGTTGTCACAATCTCCCACAGAAGTGAAGCCTTCTATAGATTTTCAGATAATAAATTACACAAGGCTAGAAGGAGAAATCCGAGTAAGGCGTACTTGACTTGTCCATTGTAAGACAATTTGGAGATGTCAAAAAAGGATATACTCCATTTATGGATGGCGATATTATTTTTGCGAAAATTACTTCGTGTATGGAGAATGGTAAAATCGCTATTCTTAGGAACTTAAATTTTCCTCTCCTAATGTTAATATTTCCTATATCCCTTGCAAAAAATTCTAAAAAAACTCTACTATGTCTCGTTTTTGCTCATTCATCCAGAATTGCTGACAAAAAATGACTTGCCTTGAGATTATTTTAAGGCTAAACTATTTTTGGGGCTGAATGTCAGTATTCTGCAGATAAGGAGGAGATGTTATGGATGATAGAGACAGGGATTTGATATTGGAAATTAAAAGAAGACTCTCATCGGATTTATCAGACCATGTAAAGCGTCTCATAGTTTTTGGTTCAAGGGTGAAAGGTGAAGCAGCAGAGGATTCAGACCTTGATGCTATTGCATTAGTTGATGAAAAAACCCCTGAAATTGAAAAACATCTTGAAGATATAGTGTATCAGGTTATGTGGGATCATGATT
>JACRGM010000187.1 GCA_016212345.1 Nitrospinota bacterium | reverse complement strand
TTTCGACTGATAACGCCGTGTAATTTGTTATATGGAAATCTATAGAGGCGTAAGCCTCTGGACAAGACTCTGAGAGGAAAAAATGCAAGCAAAGGCTGTTCTCAGATATATACATATTTCTCCAAGAAAGACAAGATTGGTGGCTGATCTTATACGGGGAAAGAATGTAAATGATGCACTTAATATCCTTACATTTACCCAGAAGGCATCTGCAAGGATATTAGAAAGGCTTTTGAAATCTGCGATTGCTAATGCCGAAGCTGGGAAAAAGGTAAAAGATGTAGATTCCTTGATCATAAGTCAGATCAAGGTAGATGGGGGGTCTATGTGGAAGAGGTTTATGCCAAGGGCAAGAGGACGTACTACACCGATAAGAAAGAGGACTAGTCATATTACTATTGTGCTAAATTAGGAGGAAGAAGATTTGGGACAAAAGGTCCATCCGTTAGGATTCAGATTAGGGATATATAAGACATGGTATTCTAATTGGTATGCCACAAAAGATTATACTAATCTTTTACATGAGGACATCCTTATTCGTCGATATATTAAAAAGAAATTATTTCACGCGGGGATTTCTATGGTTGAAATAGAGAGATCAGCCAAACGGGTCAAAATCAATATTCATACTGCCCGTCCTGGGATAATTATTGGGAAAAAGGGATTTGAAATAGATAGATTAAAAGAGGAGTTGCAGAAGATAACAGGGAATAAACAGATATCTCTGAATATAAAAGAGGTGAGAAGGCCAGAAATAAATCCCCAATTGGTAGCAGAGAATATTGCCCTTCAACTGGAGAGGAGGGTGGCATTCAGAAGGGCTATGAAGAAGGGTATTGCTACCGCTTTGCGATTTGGGGTTAAAGGTATAAAGATTGCGTGTTCTGGAAGACTGGGGGGGGCAGAAATAGCCCGAAGAGAATGGTATCGGGAAGGGAGGGTTCCTCTCCATACCTTGAGGGCTGATATTGATTACGGTTTTGCAAAGGCAAAGACAATCTATGGGATTGTGGGGGTGAAGGTATGGATATTTCATGGAGAGATATTATCTAACAAGAAAGAGATAGTAGAGTCAGGATTAGAGGATGAGGTTAAATTACCCGAGATTAGTTTACGGAGTGAATCCCTATAGAAGGTGAGGGGGTATTTTTAGAGGAATATTGAGATATGTTGATGCCGAAAAAGGTAAAATATCGTAAAAGACAGAAAGGTAGGATGAGGGGGACAAGTTTTAGAGGCTCAACCATAAATTTTGGTACATATGGATTACAGGCATTAGAGCCTGGCCGGATAACAGATCGACAAATAGAGGCCGCTAGAATTGCAATGACAAGGTTTATTAAGCGTGGTGGGAAGATATGGCTCAGGATATTTCCAGATAAACCTATTAGTAAAAAGCCTGCGGAGACAAGGATGGGCAAGGGAAAGGGAATGCCAGAACAATGGGTAGCTGTTGTCAAGCCTGGTAGGATCTTATATGAGATGGAAGGAGTAACAGAGGGGATTGCAAGAGAGGCAATGCGGCTGGCCGCTCATAAACTTCCTATTGGTACGAGATTTTTGAGCAAGTGAATTCCTTCAAACAAAGAGATAATCTCGAGGTAAATTATTAATGAAGGCAGAGGAATTTAGAAAATTATCCATTGATGAGTTAAAGAGAAAAGAGAAGGATCTAAAGGATGAACTCTTTAATTTGAGATTTCAGCTAGCTACAAAAAAGATAGAAAATCCTGTGAGGGTGAGAGTTGTTAGACGGGATATTGCTCGGGTTAAGACGATATTGAGGGAAATGAGTTAATGGAAAAGAAGAAGAGAGGAAAGATACTAAGAGGAGAGGTTGTTAGTGATAAAATGGATAAGACTGTTGTAGTAAGAGTAGATAGGGTCTTTCAGCATCCTATATTTAAGAAGGTGGTTAGACGTTCAACTAGGATTAAGGTTCATGATGAAAGGAATGAATGTAAGATAGGTGACAAGATAAGGGTAGTGGAAACCAGACCGCTTAGCAAAGAAAAGAGGTGGAGATTTTTAGAGATGATTGGAAGGGCAAAGGAAGTGGAGAGTAATAAGTAAGGAGTAATAAGGAACTTAGGGGCTACGCCCCAAATGGAATAATGGAATGGTGGAATAATGGAATATTGGGTTATGAGAAACTGGGAGAGTGGTTCAAATGACAAATTTTTATAAAAATCATTATTCCATTATTCCAGAAATGTTCAAAAAAAAGAAAGCATCTGAGATGCCACTTATATTTCAATAAGTTGTAGAATTTCCGAGACGTATATGATTCAGTTAAGAACGATTTTAGACATTGCAGATAATTCTGGTGCAAAAAGGGCTCAATGCATAAAGGTATTGGGTGGTAGTAGCAGGCGGTATGCCAAACTAGGTGATATTATAGTTGTTAGTATAAAGGAGGCTGT
>JACRGM010000190.1 GCA_016212345.1 Nitrospinota bacterium | reverse complement strand
TTCCCAAGCAGGAGCTTGGGAACGAGAATTAGTGCCTGAATCACAGTTACTCCACGCTTCAGTGAGGGATTACAAGAGGATTAGAAAAAAAACTTGACAAAATTATTAAGTATTATATAATTTACTAAAATACTAAATAGGAGGTATTAAATATGGAATGTATAGGACCTACTATATCCAAAGAGGAGATAAAAAAATTAAATAAAATTCTGACATTTTCTCCAGAGATAGAAGAGCTATCTGTCTTCTTTGGTCTGTGGAAAAATCCAGCAAGACTTAAGATCTTTTACCTCCTAAGTATAGAAAAGAAACTCTGTGTATGTGATATATCAGAGGTGTTGGGAATTACTATATCTGCGGTCTCCCAACATTTAAGTAAGATGAAGGCTTATAACATAGTTAAATATAAAAGGGAGAATCAGACAATATATTATTATTTAACAGATCACCCTTTAAATCTAAAGATTAAGGAGCATTTTATTGATTCTTTAAATATATAGATTTTTTAGAATGAGAGGATGATTTTTTGTCCCTACAGTAAAAAAATCCTTGACAAAAGATTTGAGTATTGTATAATATGCTAAAATACTAATATAAATATAAGCAAATATAGTAAAGAAAGGGGGGAAGAAGTAGAGGATGAAACATTATCTCCCCTCCCTTGATGGGAGGGGGCGAGGGGGAGGGTGAATAAACGGTATTTTCAGAGGAACCCCTTATGCCGACCTTAGTCGGCACAAAGAGGGATGAAAAAGGAGATATTGTAAAGGAATATGGCCTACACTCATAGCCCTATAGGGGCGAAAGAATACAAAAAATATTGGAGGGCATAGAGATGAGATATTGGAGGGGAGTAATAAGTTTGACCTTAACACTCTTTCTGATTACAGCGATGGGTATTCACTTTGCATGGGGAGCGGCTGGTATTGTTGACAATATTGATCCTAAATTTAGTGTAGTAGGTATATGGGGTACTTATGTAGGGGCGGGGGGTACCTATGGTGTAGATTTTCGTTATAATGCTGCTGGTGTTGGTATTGATAAGGCCACCTGGCTGGCAGAATTATCTGATAGCGCTGGTTCCTATGAGGTATTTATATGGTATCCCTCATTTCCTGTACTTGCTACTAATGCCCCATTTACGATTACCTATGCTGATCCTGTAACCGGTTTGCCAGCCTCTAATACAATATTGATAGATCAAACCCAAGATGGTGGTCAGTGGGTGAGCCTTGGGATATACGACTTTATTGATGATTGTTGTGAGGGTGTAAACCTCACAGATAAGGCTGATTCCTTGGTAGTTGCAGATGCTGTAAGGTTTGAACCTGTCGGAGTTGTTGACAACACAGATACTGACTTTAAGGTTACAGGGACATGGGGGACATATTCGGGTGCATCTGCCACCTATAGTACAAGTTTTCGTTATAATTCTGCTGGTACTGGTGCTGATACAGCCACATGGCCTGCCCTCTTGACTGAAGGAGCTGGTTCCTATGAAGTAAAGATATGGTATCCCTCATTTTCTGTACTCGCTACCAATGCACCATTTACGGTTAATTATACTGATCCTGTAACCGGTTTACCAGCCTCTAATACAGTACTGATAGATCAGACCCAAGATGGTGGCCAATGGGTGAGTCTAGGGATATATGACTTTGCCGATAAAGGACCAGAAAATGTGATTCTCTCTGATAATGCCAACTCATGGGTAGTTGCGGATGCTATAAGATTCAAGGCACCGGATGGTATTGTTGACAATAATGATCCCAACTTTAGTGTGTTAGGTAGCTGGGATACATTTACTGGGAGAGATAGCGTCTATGGTACGGATTTTCGTTATAGTGATGCCGGCACCGGTATTGATAGTGCCACATGGCTTGTTGAGTTAACTGAGGGGCCTGGCTTATACGAAGTCAAGGTATGGTATCTATCAGATCCTGTATTTGCTACCGATGCCCCATTCACGGTTAACTATACTGATCCTGCAACCGGTTTGCCAACCTCTAATACAGTACTGGTAGATCAGACACAAAATGGTAGTCAGTGGGTGAGTCTGGGTATCTATAATTTTGCCGATAATGGGACAGAAGATGTGATCCTCTCTGATAAAGCTAACTCCAATGTAGTTGCAGATGCTGTCAGGTTTGTTAAGTAGATTGGTAAGAGTTCACCAAATTAACTGGACTATTACAATTTTTATAGGTGATTTAAATGTGAGAGGTTCAAAAATAACTAGTTTAATATTGTTGGCGTTTGCATTGCCAGGTACTCAATCAACCTGGGCACAAGAGCAAGATGGTATTGTTGATAACAGTGATCCAGGTTTTACGATAGGAGATGATTGCTGTTGGGAATTATCGACGGATGCTGATGGTTACTATGGCACAAATTTCTATTGGAAGATAGCCAATAAACCTCCTGATACAGCCACATGGCCTACTGAGTTGATAGAGGGATCTGGTTACTATGAGGTGTCAGTATGGTATCCGATAAGTACTGATTTCCCAACTGATGTACTATATGTCATCAATCATGACGGCAAATCAGATTCAATAGTGATAGATCAGAATGTAAATGGTGGTGAGTGGGTTAGTTTTGGTATCTATTATTTCTCTGGCTCTGACACAGAGAATGTCATCCTATCAGATAATGTTGGCGCCAGGGTAGTGGCAGATGCTGTTAAGTTTGAACCCACAGATCTTCCACCAGACGGCATTGTTGACAATAGTGATGTCAATTTTAGTGTGACAGGGAGATGGAATATAGCTCCCCCACCTGACACACCAACAGGATTTCATGGGGACGATTACCTCTGGGTAGGCAGTAAAACTGGTGGAGATGGTAGTAATACAGCCACCTTTGAGGTTGAGTTAATAAATGGTCCTGGCGAGTATGAGGTGTTTGTATGGTATGTGCCAGTATCATCTCCTCTGCTTGCTACCAATGCCCCATTTACGATTAATCATGATGGCGTATCTGAGACAGAGATGGTGAATCAGAATATAAATGGTGGTAATTGGTTTAGCTTGGGTATCTATTCCTTTGCTGATGATGGTACAGAGGGTGTAATCCTTACAGACAATGCTGACTCCTATGTAGTTGCAGATGCTGTTAGATTTACCTCAGTAAGTCCACCAGATGTAATCCCACCAGTAATAAGGAATGTCCAGAGCAGGGGCATAACAGATACCTCTGTAGAGATAATATGGGAGACAGATGAAGATTCAGACAGCATGGTAAGGTATGGTACAATTCCAGGCAATTATACAGATATGGTAAGCAATATAACCTTGGTTACATCACATAAGATAATACTGGGAGGATTAATCCCTTTAACGACCTATTATTTTGTGGTAATGAGTACAGATATTAGTGGAAATCCTTCCCAGAGTTCAGAGTACAGTTTCCTATTAGAAGTAAGCCCACTCTCAGTTACAAAGATTATTGTTGATAACACAGATCCTGGCTTTATCTGCAACGATTGCTGTTGGATTGTATCTACTGAAGAACCTGATTTTTTTGGCACAGACTTTCGTTGGAAGCCCCCAGGCAGTGGTGATGAGATTGCCACTTGGACCCCTAATTTAAATAGTGCTGGCAGATATGAGGTCTTTGTATGGTATCCGAGAAGTGATCTATTTGCTACAAATGCACCCTTTACTATTGACTATGCGGGTAAATCTTATACAGTAGTTGTAGATCAGACTAAAAATGGTGGTCAATGGGTGAGCTTGGGGATATATGACTTTACTAACAATGGTATAGAAAAGGTAATTCTATCAGATAATGCTAATAACCGGATAGCCGCAGATGCTGTTATGTTTGAATCTTCCGATGGAGGAGCAAACAGAGGGGATGAAGGTAGCGATCTCCCCCAGCCAGGTCCTACTGAAAATGAGGATATGTATGTTGGTGGGTGTTTCATTGATATAGCAACTGGGAGATAAGTATTATGAAAAGGGCTGGATTAATTTGCTTTATTTTTCTTCTGATCTTATTAAATAGGTACGATATTACCTGGGCAGTGGGAGGAGGTGGATGTTGTAGTTTTGGTGGTTCATCTTCTGCCCCTGGTGGGGGCACTCTCGAAGTACTTCCAAAGGGGACAGGAGAGATGAGGTTTAACTTCTCCTATTCATATCGAGATAAACTTTTGGAT
>JACRGM010000185.1 GCA_016212345.1 Nitrospinota bacterium | reverse complement strand
CTCTGCTTGGGAACGTTTATGTCACAAAAGCTCCTGCTTTGACTATAGAAGAAGCAGAGCTTCTTAGTCAAACGCGTTGCTAAGCAGAGCTTAGCAACGAGAGGTTAAAATCAATTACGATGTCTTTACCGAATATTTACGTCTAAACTCCAGGGTCTGATTATAATGGATGAAAGATATTATTGGATTGCACTAAATCTTGTCCCGAGGATTGGGAAGGTGACATATCACAGACTGATGAGCTACCTCGGCGGGCCAGAGGCTGTCCTTAGTGCAGGGGAAAAAGAGCTTATGAAGATTGATAATATCAGGGAGGGGATAGCTAAAAAGATATCTTCATTTAGGATTGAAGAGGAATTAAAGAGAGAACTAGATTTAATAGAACAGGCTGGGGTATCAATTGTTACCCTAAAAGATCCATCTTATCCAGAGAATCTCAGATCTATCTTTGCCCCACCTCCTGTTCTTTATGTCAAAGGAGGACTAATAGAGGGTGATACAATATCTATTGCTATCGTGGGATCTCGAACCCCAACAGAGTACGGTAGATTAATTACTGATAAACTAAGTAAGGAATTAGCTAAGAGAGGGATAACCATTATTAGTGGGATGGCTAGAGGGATAGATAGCTGTGCCCATAGAGGGGCTATATCTGTTGGTAGTCGTACTATTGCAGTCTTTGGTTGTGGGTTGAATATAGTTTATCCACCAGAGAACAGGGGTCTGAGGGATAAGATAGTAGAAAATGGTGCAATCATATCTGAATTTCCGATGTCAACAATGCCTGAGAGGATGAACTTCCCGATACGTAACCATGTGATCAGCGGTTTTTCCTTGGGGACTGTAGTAATTGAGGCGGCTGAGAAGAGTGGTTCTTTGATCACCGCAAGATATGCCCTGGATCAAAATAGAGAGGTCTTTGCTGTACCTGGAAATGTAGATTCATCAAGGAGCCGTGGGACTAATCGATTAATAAAGATGGGGGCTAAACTGGTTGAAGATGTGGATGATATAATTAATGAACTCCCATCTTATATCAAGGGGAAGCTCTTGACCCCATCTTCAAATTCAAAGGATGGGCCCGTGAGGATAAATCTTTCAGAAGAAGAGGAATATCTATTTTCACTGATCACATCAGAGGGAGAGCATATTGATTTCATTATAGAGAAGAGTAAGTTACCATCTAGCCATGTGGCTAGTGTATTAGTAAGGCTCGAGTTAAAGGGTCTGGTAAGGGAGTTGGCAGGAAAGATGTATGTAAGGGAGCTATAGATTTTCAGATAATAAATTACACAAGGCTAGAAGGAGAAATCCGAGTAAGGCGTACTGAGTAGTACGTTGTCGAGGATTTCGACTGATAACGCCGTGTAATTTGTTATATGGAAATCTATATGTATTTTAGGAGGAAGGGATGGCAAAGCCGAAATCATTGGTAATAGTAGAGTCTCCTGCTAAGGCAGGGACAATAAAAAAGATACTTGGTAAAGATTTTGATGTAAAGGCATCAATAGGGCATATAAAGAATCTCCCCACAAATAGGTTAGGTGTCGATGTGGATAATGGTTTTACCCCTGAATATGTAACTATCAAAGGTAAGGCTAATATATTAAAAGAGATAAGGGAGGCCTCAAAGAAGGCAGATAATATCTATCTTGCACCTGATCCAGACAGGGAAGGTGAGGCAATCGCCTATCATGTATCCCTTGAAATAGATAGTGAGAATAAGGAGATCTACCGTGTCCTTTTTAATGAAATCACGAGGAATGAGGTTATTAAGGCGATTAATAATCCTGGGAGAATTGATAAGAATAAGGTCGATGCCCAGCAGGCCAGGAGGATACTAGACCGCCTTGTTGGATATAAGATAAGTCCTCTATTGTGGAAAAAGGTACAGCGTGGTCTTAGTGCGGGTAGGGTACAATCTGTTGCACTCCGTCTCATCTGTGAGAGGCAGAGAGAGATAGAGTTATTCGTCCCAGAGGAATATTGGTCAATTACTGGCACCCTTAAAGGAGAGAATCCACCACCATTCGAGGCGAAACTACTTCGTAAAGGGAAGGAGAAGATAAGGATAGAAAATGGGGATCAGGCATTATCTATCCTCTCTGATCTTAAAGGGGCAATCTTTAAGGTCAGTGATATACAGAAAAAGGAGGGGAGGAGAAATCCTGTCCCTCCATTTATAACCAGTACCCTTCAGCAAGAGGCATCTCGAAGGTTCCACTTCTCACCGAAAAGGACAATGGTTATCGTTCAGAGGTTGTATGAGGGGATAGATATTGGAGAGGAGGGTCCTGTTGGATTGGTTACTTATATGAGGACAGACTCGACAAGGGTCTCTGAGGAGGCTATATCTGCTGTGCGAGATTATATAGCTACAAGATACGGGGCAGGATATATACCTAAGAGCCCCAATAGATACAAGAGCAGGAAGGGTGCCCAGGAGGCACATGAGGCGATCCGTCCAACATCTGTAATGAGGGAGCCCACAAGGCTTAAGGGATACTTAGATAAGGAAGAGATGGCCATATACGAGGTTATATGGAAGAGATTTGTAGCAAGTCAGATGCCCCCTGCCATCATGGATGTTACAACTATAGATGTTGAGGCAGGTAATTATACCTTTCGGGCCAGCGGTTCTGTGATAAGGTTTGAGGGATTCATGAAGGTATATGTAGAAAAGAAGGAAGAAGAGAAGGAAGAAGAGAAAGAGGGAGCTGAGAGAGATGAGAAGGAGAAAAAAAGGGAGGAGACCCTTCCGGAGACCCTTCCATTGTTAAAGATAGGTGAGGTATTAGAGCTCCTCAAGATCATACATGATCAACATTTTACTCAACCGCCTCCAAAGTACACTGAAGCTACCCTTATAAAGGAGCTTGAGGAGAATGGGATAGGGAGACCAAGCACCTATGCAACCATAATAAGTACCATACAGAATAGAGAATATGTGAGGAGGGAGAAGAGAAATCTCTATCCGACCCCTTTAGGATTTCTCATTACAGATCTCTTGGTAGAGAATTTTCCAGATATACTTAATGTTGAATTCACAGCCAATATGGAGGATCATCTCGATAAGATAGAAGAGGGTAGCAGGAAATGGATGGAAATAATCCAGGACTTTTACAACTCCTTTCAGGTAGATATAAAAGAGGCAGAGAGAAATATGCGGGATGTCAAAAGAGAAATAGAACATACAGATGAGATATGTGAGAAGTGTGGTAAAGGTATGGTCATTAGGTGGGGCAGGTATGGGAAATTTCTATCATGTTCTGGATATCCTGAATGTAAAAATACAAGAGAGATAGAGAAGAGAGAAGATAGGGATGTAAAGATAGAGGAAGAGGTTACCGATGAGAGGTGTGATAAATGTGGGGCTGCTATGGTAATAAAAAATGGTCGCTATGGAAGATTCATGGCATGTTCGGGGTATCCTGAGTGTAAATCTACAAAGCCGATAAACATTGGTATATCTTGCCCTGAACAAGGGTGTAATGGCTATTTAAGAGAGAGCAGAACCAAGAAGGGGAGGGTCTTTTTCAGTTGTAATAGATACCCTGATTGTAAGTTTGCTGAATGGAACAGACCGATCCCCGAATTATGCCCTAAGTGTGGTTGGACATTTCTTGTTGAGAAAAAGGGTAAAAAAGAGGAAGGGATACTCAAGTGCGGGAGGGAGGGATGTGACTATCAGAGACCTTTGTAAGGTAGAAGATATGACGATCGAAGATAAGATCGGGCAGATGTTAATGATGGGGTTTGAGGGGGTGTCACTATCAGAAGAGATAGCAGAATTGATCGTTAAATATAGAATAGGAGGGGTTATATTATTTTCGCATAATATTAAGACCCATAGACAGATCAGTATCCTCTGTAGTCAATTACAAGAATGTGCAGGTTCAGCGGGTCATAAGGTACCATTATTTATCTCAGTGGATCAAGAGGGTGGATCTGTATCACGATTTAAGCCTCCCTTCCCACAATTTCCAGGGGGTAGAGAGCTTGGTATGAAGGGTTCAGAGGAACTTGTAGAGTCAAATGCTAGAAGGATTGGAATGGAATTACAGAGGCTAGGGATAAATCTGAATCTTGCCCCTGTATTGGATGTAAATACTAATCCTCAAAATCCTGTTATCGGGGATAGGGCATTTGGTGCAGATCCAGATATAGTATCACGTTTAGGTGTAGCTGCTATCAAAGGATTTCAGAAGGGTGGTATTATCCCTGTGGGAAAACATTTTCCAGGTCATGGAGATACCTCTGTTGATTCCCATAAAGGGTTACCTGTAGTAGATCATGATATAGATCGTATAAGGAGGGTGGAATTGAGACCCTTCTCTGCTGCTATTAAATCTGGATTAAATGTAATTATGACTGCCCATGTCCTATATCCCAGGATCGATCCAGATTACCCTGCAACCCTATCAAAGAGTCTCCTTAAGGGGATTATGAGGGAGGATATGGGATTTGATGGTGTAATCATTACTGATGATCTTAATATGAAGGCAATAACAGAGAACTATGATTTTAGAGATGTCGTGGTTCTTGCAGTAAATGCAGGTGTTGATATCCTCCTTATCTGTCATGATAGGGAGATGGGGGTGAGAGGATATAAGGAACTGATGGATGAGGTGGAGAAGGGGAATATCTCAGTGGAGAGGGTAAATGAATCTGTTAGAAGGATAGTAAGATTAAAGAAATCTATTGTAAATACTGGTTGGTTTTGATATAAATATCTCATGTATTTAATATTAGAGGGTTGTTTATTATCTGAAAATCTATAGACCTTCCCAAGCCTGTCTGTGTGCTATGCGTACAGGCAGGCAGGCAGGAGCTTGGGAACGAGAAAAGATTACCGTCTGAATCACAAATGCTTTTTAGAAGAGGGTTGTTTATGAAAAAGAGATCTAAATCAGAAAATGGTGACTTGGATTCCTTTTTCGGGAAGGGGGTTAGTCTTAAGGGGATATTGAAGGCCAAAGGGACTATCAGGTTTGATGGAGAGATGGAAGGGGAGATCACAAGTGATACACTGATTCTGGGTGAGGGTGGGATTATAAATGCAGATATTAAGACAGGTACATTTATAAATATGGGGATGATAAAAGGGAATGTCTCTGCCCTTGAGAAGGTTACTCTACATGAAAAGAGTAGACTCGAAGGTAATATCGAGACATCCAACTTAATCATTGAAGAAGGGGCACGTTTCCAAGGTAATTCTAAGATGTATGATACGGGGGTGGTAGAGAAGGAGAAGAAGGTTATTAAGGTTATACCACAGAAGATAAGGTGGGAGAGGCAGAGGGTTGCAGCAATTATTGTTGTTATTGCCCTGACCATATCTTCTTTCCTCTTTTTCGGTTTATCTGGTAGTAAGCGACTAAATGGATTATTTACCGCGAATCCTGTCAGGTATGTAGATTCTGGATTTCAATATTTAGAAGAGGGGAAGCTAGATTATTCCTTATCAGAGTTCACAAAGGCAATTGAGATGGATGATTCCAATGTGAGGGGGTATCTGGGATTAGGTGAGGTTTTAAAGAGAAAGGGATTGGAGTATAAGGCTATAAAGGTATATAAGAAGGTAGTGGAGCTTAAGCCTGACAGTGTAGAAGGTCATCTTGATCTCGGAGAGATATATGTTGAGAAGGGGTTAGATGACAAGGCTATGGTTGAGTTCGAGAAGGTAGTGGAGTTAGATACCTCCAATTTAGAGGGTCATTTAGGTTTAGGAGGGATTTTAAAGAGAAGGGGTGAGGGGGATAAGGCGATATTAGAATATGAAAAGGTAGTGGAGCTTAAGCCTGACAGTGTAGAAGGTCATCTTGATCTCGGAGAGATATATGTTGAGAAGGGGTTAGATGACAAGGCTATGGTTGAGTTCGAGAAGGTAGTGGGGTTAGATACCTCCAATTTAGAGGGTCATTTAGGTTTAGGAGGGATTTTAAAGAGAAGGGGTGAGGGGGATAAGGCGATATTAGAATATGAAAAGGTAGTGGAGCTTAAGCCTGACAGTG
>JACRGM010000186.1 GCA_016212345.1 Nitrospinota bacterium | reverse complement strand
GTTGGTATGAGGGTCTCCCTCAGATTTTCGTTATAAGTTAACTAAACAAGAGAGAATAGTCAAGATTTTTTTTGCGATCAGACACTATAATAACCCCAAAATTTGAATAAATCTTTAATTATCAACAAGTTATCTCAAAAAAAAACAAAAATATTTTTGTTTTCTCGTTCCCAATATTTACCTCTTATGGCGCTACTGTCTGAATCACAAAAAAAATCTTGACAACATTTTTGTGGTTTGATAATATTAGATTATTCCTATATTTGAATAATCTTTTAATCAAAATAAGATTTAGATTTTCTGGAGGATTTTTATATGGCAAAAGTACTTGAAGGGCCGGGAATGGACCTATTAAGTAAATGGGGGATGAATGTACCAAGGCATGTAGTTGTAACCTCTGTTGATCAAGCGGAACATCTTGTCGATGCAAATCCATGGCTATGTAAGGGGAAGACAGTGGTCAAGGCCCATGAGGCGATCGGTTCACGGTTTAAGTTGGGACTTGTTAAGATAAATCTTGACTGTATGGAGGCAGAGAAGGCGATTAGAGAGATGATCGGGAAGAATATAAATGGTCTGATTATATCTCAGGTGATTATTGAAGAGATGATCTCTCATGAAAAAGAGTATTATATAGCAGTTAAATCTACTAGAGAGGGTGCTGATATCCTGTTAGCCAGTATAGGTGGTATAGAGGTAGAGGCAAACTGGGATCAGGTAAAAAGGCTTTCAGTAGGAATAGGGGAGAATCCGGAGAGATCAGATCTGGAAATATTAGCAAAAGAGGGGGGCTTTTCTGATGAGCTTATACCGAAGATAGCTGATTTTGCCTTTAAGCTCTACCAATGCTATGATCAGGAGGATGGAACCTATATAGAGATAAATCCTTTAATAATAAGACCTTCTGACAGGGAATTAGTAGCTCTAGATATTGTTACATTACTAGACGGAGATGCGCGTTTCCGTCACCCTGAGTGGAATTTCAATTTTGCATCAGAATTCGGAAGACCATATACCGAGGATGAGAAGGCGATTATGGAGATCGATTCCCGGGTAAAGGGGTCAGTCAAATTTATTGAGATCATTGGCGGCGATACTGCCCTCCTCCCTGCAGGTGGAGGTGCAAGTGTATTCTATTCAGATGCAGTGGTTGAGGTGGGTGGAAATCCGGCCAATTATGCAGAATATTCAGGAGATCCCCCTGAGTGGGCGGTAGAGGCCCTTACTGATAAGGTATGTTCCCTTCCGGGCATCAAGCGAATAATAGTAGGAGGCGCTATTGCCAATTTTACTGATGTAAAGGTAACATTTCAAGGGATAATAAATGGATTTCGGAAGGCCAAAGAAGATGGAAAACTAGATGGTGTAGAGATATGGGTACGTCGTGGAGGGCCTAATGAAAAGGAGGGATTATCAGCTATGAGGGCCCTTAAGGATGAGGGTTTCAATATACATGTATTTGATAGATATACCCCAATGACCGATATTGTTGATCTATCATTAAAAAAGAGGGAGAGTTGATTATGAGTATAGTTGCTAATAAGGATACTAGAGTAGTTATTATTGGTGGACCAGCAGGTGTTAATGCTGCAAGACGGATGGCAGAGTTCTCCTATCTGATACGATCGCCTTTTAATGTCCTTGCCTTTGTCTTTTCGCCAGATGCAGGCAAGACAGCAGAGATAACCTATGGGAATCAATTCTTATCTATCCCTATATATGGTACCCTGGCTGAGGCTGTAAAGAATCACAATCAGATAAATACTGCCCTTGTATATGTTGCTGCTGATAGGGCATTCCAGTCAGCAAGGGAGGCGTTAAACAATAATGGAATAGGATTGTTGTCAATGATTACTGAGGGTGTGCCTGAAAAAGATGCCAAGTTGCTTATAAAAGAGGCTAAAAAACATAATAAGATATTCAATGGTCCTTCAGCAATAGGCATCTTCTCTGCGGGTGAGTGTAGATTGGGTGTGATTGGTGGGGAATACAATAACCTAAAATTGAGTAAACTATATAGACCAGGGTCATTTGGGGTCATTACCAAATCAGGGGGGCTTGCCAATGAAATAATGTGGATGGCCAGTCAGTTTGCAGATGGTATTACTACTGCTATTGGAATAGGGGGGGATACATATCCTGGATCAGATTATGTAACCTATTTAAATATGTTTGAGGAAGATCCGCAGACAAAGGCGGTTATTCTGATAGGTGAGATGGGTGGGGATCTTGAAGAGAAGGCAGGAGCATGGTATGCGGAGAAGAGGCGGAGGATCAAGTTAATCGCAACAGTAGCTGGAACCTGTCATGAGAGACTCCCAAAGGGGATGAAGTTTGGTCATGCAGGGGCAAAAGAGGGACAAAGGGGTGAAGGTAGTGCAAAAAACAAGATCCAGGCATTAACAAAGGCAGGTGCTATTGTGGCCCCTACCTTTGGGGCATTAGGAAAGGTCATAGAGGGTGTATATAAAGAATTCCTTAATAAGGGGGTAATTAGACCAATCAAGGAGGTGGATATTAATACCCTCCCTCTCCTTCCCAAGAAGGTTGAAGAGGTTATGAAGAGTGGGGAGGTTGTGGTAGAACCCCTCCTCAAGACCACTATCTGTGATGATAGGGGAGATGAACCGCTCTATGCAGGGTATCCTGTCTCTGAACTAATAAACAAGGGTTATGATATACCACATATTATAGGGCTTCTGTGGAACAAGAAGTTGCCCTCAATAGAGGAGGCAGAGATAATCAAACGTATCATAATGCTATCAGCAGATCATGGGCCTTGTGTCAGTAGTGCACTTACAACCATTATTGCTGCATGTGCAGGGATAGGTCTTGCCCAGGCAGTGTCAGCCGGTATTATAATGATAGGACCGAGGTTCGGCGGTGCAGTCACTGATGCAGGGAGATGGTTCAGATACGGAGCTGAAAATTACAAAGGTGAAATAGACTCCTTTCTGACATATATGAAGGTAAATGTAGGCCCTGTACCTGGTATAGGACACAGGGTAAAGAGTATGTATAATCCTGACAAGAGGGTAAAGGAGCTTATCAGCTTTGTAAAGAGTCTGGAGATCCCTGCCCCTGTGCTCGATTTTGCCTTGGATGTAGAACAACGCACAATAGAGAAGGGGCCTAATCTGATCCTGAATGTTGATGGGGCAATGGCAGCCATTCTAGTGGACTTAGGATTTCCTATTGAGACCCTTAACGGCTTTTTTATACTTGCCCGTACCATTGGCTTGATAGGACATTGGATTGACCAGAAAGAGCAGGGGAGCAGACTTATAAGGCTCTTTAAATACCTTGTAAATTATTCATGCCCTAGGAAGAAAGAGGTCCCTCCCCTAAGCCACTAAAATAGATTGTGTTGGGATATAGATTTTCAGATAACAAATTACACGGCGTTATCAGTCGAAATCCTCGACGGCGTACCGCTCAGTACGCCTTACTCGGATTTCTCCCTCTAGCCTTGTGTAATTTATTATCTGAAAATCTATATCCCACCCCCCATTAACTGAGCAGTTATCTTCTATAGTAGTAAACAACTTTAATGAGTAGTATTTTCAGAGGAAGAAGATGAAATTTATAGCTGATCTACATATCCATTCATATCTTTCTCGTGCAACAAGCAGGAGATCCACACCTGAATATCTCAATTACTGGGCACAACTTAAAGGGATAAAGGTAGTGGGGACAGGGGATTTTACCCATCCCAAATGGCTGGCTGAATTAAAAGAGAAGCTTGAGCCAGCAAAGGACGGGCTCTATCGTCTCAAAGATGAATTTGCTATGAATATGAAAGAGGAGATACCCCATTCCTGTCTCTCTGATGTGCAGTTCATCTTACAGTGCGAGATCAGCACTATCTACAAAAAAGGTGATATGACCCGCAAGATCCATCATGTAATATTTATGCCCGATATACAGGGCGCAGAGGAGCTATCTAACCGTCTGAGAAGGATCGGCAATATCACCTCTGATGGCCGTCCCATATTGGGTTTAGATTCTCGCGATCTCCTGGAGATAGTCCTTGAGGTCTCAGAGGATGCCTTTCTTGTGCCTGCACATATCTGGACCCCCTGGTTCTCTCTTTTTGGCTCTAAATCAGGGTTTGATACAATTGAGGAGTGTTATGAAGACCTCTCTGAGCATATCTTTGCCCTAGAGACAGGCCTATCATCTGATCCACCGATGAATTGGCGTCTCTCTGCCCTTGACCGATATACCCTGATATCCAATTCAGATGCCCATTCCCCTGCCAATCTGGCCAGGGAGTCGAATCTCTTTGATACAGATCTTTCCTATCATGCTATAAGAGATAGCCTGAGATATAGAAAAGGCTTTCTGGGCACTATTGAATTCTTCCCTCAGGAAGGAAAATACCATTATGATGGACATCGTAAATGTCAGACCCGCATGTCACCTAATGAGACCCTTGCGAATAAAGGGATCTGTCCGGTATGTGGGAAAGAGGTAACAATTGGTGTTATGCATAGGGTCGAATCATTGGCTGATCGTCCTGAAGGGGGGAGACCAGAAAAGATAGATCCCTTCTCCTCCCTGATCTCACTTCGTTCAATCATTGGAGAGATATTGCAAGTAGGTCCAGATAGTGCCAAGGTGCAAAAGAGATACTTCCAGATCCTCTCAGAATTTGGCCCTGAATTAGCCATCCTCAAAGATATCCCTTTAGATCAGGTTAAAAAAGGAGACCCATTATTGGTTGAGGCACTTCGTAGGATGCGCTCTTGTAATATCCACATTCTAGAGGGGTATGATGGTGAGTTCGGAAAGATACAGATATTTGACGAGAGAGAACTGACAGAATTATCAGGTCAACTCTCTATTTTACCTTATAGCAAGACCACTAAAAGATCAAAATCTGGGAAAAGGGATATTAAGACCTCACATCTGGATAAAGAGGATATAAGCCGTTCAAGCTGTTCGGACTGTTTAAATACTTTAAACCGCTCAAAAGAGTTAAATGATTCAAACAGCTTAAACGGCCTGAATGGCTTGAACGGTTCAAATGGTTTATTGAGATGTGATAATCATATAACCGATGATCCAGAAGATATAACCAATGATATAGAATATCTTATGAAAGGGCTCAACTCAAGACAGAGAGAGGTTGCGGAGGCCGAAACAGGGCCTCTGATCGTTGTAGCTGGTCCGGGTACAGGAAAGACTAGGACACTTACCTGTAGGATTGCTTACCATGTTCTTAAGCGATTAGTAATGCCCGAACATATCCTGGGAGTGACCTTCACCAATAAGGCAGCTCAAGAGATGGTTGAGCGTATAACTCTCCTCTTAAGGCATAGGGATAAGGTAAAAGAGATGACCATCTCTACCTTCCATGCCCTCTGCCTGAATATCCTGAAGAATGAGGCAAAGGGGATAGGTATCTCCCCCGAGTTTAAGATATTCAATGATGAAGACAGTTTAGAACTCCTCACCTCTCTTGAGATAGTAGGTCTCTCAGATACCTCCCATACCTCACTTGAAAAGATACTCTCAGATATCTCCAAGGCCAAACAAAACCTCCTCTCCCCAGATGACTTGACCATTTCTGATGAGAGATTCGCTTCCATATATCACTCCTACGAGGAGGGGTTGTTGTGTCAAGGGGGATTAGATCTTGACGATCTCATCTTTAAGACAGTCAAACTCTTTGAAGACTATCCAGATATATGCCAGAGATATAAGGAGCGTTTCCTTTCCATCTCTGTGGATGAATATCAAGACATTAATTTTGCCCAATACAGACTTATCAGGATCCTCGCAGGGGATGGTAGAGGGCTCTGTGTTATTGGAGATCCCAATCAGGCAATATACGGATTCAGAGGTTCTGATGTAACCTATTTCCAATCTTTCGAAGAGGATTATCCTAATGCAAGAGTCTTTATCCTTAATGAGAATTACCGTTCAAGTGAGACGATCTTAAAGGCCTCTGAGCAGGTTATCTTAATGAATCCCCATGCAGTTAGGTCTCAATTACATGCGGTTATTGAGAAGGGACCAAAGATCCAGATATATAAGACTGCTACAGATAAGGCTGAGGCCGAGTTCTGTGTCCATACCATCGAGAAATTCATTGGTGGAACCAGTTATTTCTCTATTGACAGTGCAAGGGTAGGTGATGAAGATGGTATTATACCTATGAGCTTTTCTGATTTTGCTATCCTTTATCGCTTAAGGAGAGAGGGGGATCTCTTTGAAGAGGCCTTCTTAAGGTCAGGTATGCCTTACCAGCGTGTAGATGCACCGATCTGGGCCAAGAAGAAGATATTTTGTACTATCTTCTCATATCTTAGGGTCTTATCTGATAGATCAAGTGATATTGATATCCTGAGGATATTGAGACACCCTTATTATAAGATAGATTCAAAGACCATCAATATCCTTAATAGGTCCTGTAGGGAAAAGGGGCTTCCTTTAAGTAAAGGGATATCCATGACAGAATTAATCAATGATCTTTCCCCTTCTGAAAGGGGGAGGTTAAAGGGGATTGCAGGATCTATTCATGACCTTATCCATCAGGGAAAGGATATTCCTCTACCTCAACAGATATCTATGATCCTTACTAAGATAGGGGTTCCTGGGATATTAGAAGGGAGTGAAGGATTAGGAGAGGAGGACAAGACATATCTCCCTATCATAGAGATGGTCAGATCATTTAACGGTACCACAAAAGAGTTTCTGGATCGGATTACCATGAATGTCGAGACAGATCAGCTTATCCCACAGGGAGATAAGATCTCTCTTATGACCCTCCATGCCTCCAAAGGGCTTGAGTTCGAGGTTGTCTTTATCACTGGATGTGAGGATGGTCTTATACCATATTGTAGAGGAGAGAAGGAGGCAGGCCATAGAGAGGATGAGGAACGTCGTTTATTCTATGTGGGTATGACCAGGGCCAAGGCAAGGCTATATCTTACCCATGCCTCCAGACGTACCCTCTTTGGTCAGGTCATGGAAAATCCACCCTCCCCCTATCTTTCAGACATCAAACAGATACTACTTGAATACGAAAGCCAATCCTTCAGACCCATGAAAAAGAAAGAGGAGGATAGACAGATGATCCTCTTTTAACAAAAGAAGTGTAAAATGCCTTAACATATCAGCCAATCCTCAAGATATAAGGTTTCAAATTGAATCATATTACTATTATACTTCTCTCCAACTTGAGCATCTCTATTTTTAATTTTATCCCCCCAGGGGCAGAGAATCCCCCAAGTTTACCATCCTTCCTTATTACCCTATGACATGGTATTATGAGCGGAATAGGATTCCTTGCAAGTGCACCCCCTACAGCCCTCTGAGCATTAGAGAGATTCAATCTATTAACTATCCAACCATATGTCCTGACCTCGGCGTAAGGAATAGACCTTGTTATCATGTATACCTCCTTCTGAAAGGGGGTAGACCCTGATAGGTCTATGTGAATGTGAGCAAAGCCTATCCTCTCTCCCTCAAAATACCCCTTGATATCCCTCTCTAACTCTTTTAAAAAAAGGGGGTTGTTCTCATCGCCTTTATATTTAAGTCTTAAATAATCCACTATTTCCTCTCTCTCATATCCAGGGAGTACTACCTCTACGAGCCTGTTATCCCTCCCCACAATCCCACATAATCCAAGTCTTGTCTCAAAGATTGAATAGGAAAACATAACAGCTCTTATCTTAAACCTAGGTTAAAAAATCCTCCACCTTTTCAACTCCTCCAATGATTTATGGTCTGTAAGATCGTAGTGGATCGGTGTAATAGATACCATATTATTATTTACAGCTACCCTATCAGCCCCTTCATCTACATCTTCTATTATTACCTTCCCTGTCTGCCAATAGTATACACGATTCCTAGGATCTACCCTTTTATCAAACCCCTCAACGAATCTCGATTTCCCCTGTCTGGTTATAACCACACCCCTTATCTTATCCTCTGGCACAGCAGGTACATTGACATTGAGTGATGTCCCACGAGGAAGACCTTTCTCCATAACAATAAGGGCTAGTCTCTTTGCAAAGGAGGCGGCATAACTGAAATCTGGATCTTTAAAGGTATCAAGGGAGATGGCAAAGGAGGGGATACCTAATATAGTCCCTTCTGTTGCCGCTGAGACAGTACCCGAATATATTACATCTGTACCCATATTTGGCCCTATGTTTATCCCTGATATAACCAGTTGAGGGGGCATCTCCATGATAGCCTTTACAGCGATCTTTACACAATCTGCTGGTGTCCCATTTACTGCATATCCAAAGGTCTTTTGATTATCCTTTATCTCTGTTACTCTTAAAGGATCTGATAATGTGATAGCATGTCCTACTGCACTCTGCTCAGTTTCTGGTGCAACAACAACCACCTCTGCTATCTCTTTTATCGCCCCATATAGGAGAGATAGCCCCTTTGCCCTTATCCCATCATCATTAGTTAGAAGTATCTTCACCTTAAAATACCTTTATAACACACCCCCAACCCCTCTTAATAGAGGGGAGTTCTAAAGTTTCCCCTCTAAAAAGAGGGGATTAAGGGGTGTGTATTTTCATGCTCTTTTGTGCCGACTTGTCGGCATGAATGTTTCATTAATGTTTAATAATTTCAATTTTAAAAAAGACCTATATATATATATAATTACCATAAATATTAAAAAAAACAAATACAAATCGTCAATTCATCCTGAAATACTGCCTTCTCGGCGATTTTACTCCTCCTTGATTTAACCTGCTATATAGATTATTATTAAACTTACTTATAAAGGGGAGGGCTACTTATGAATAAAACAGGTTTTATCTATCACACAGATTATCTAAAACATAATACCGGTCCCCTTCATCCTGAGAGCCCTCAACGATTGACTGCTATAATGGAGCATTTAGAAAGGGGTAGTATTATGTCAAGATTGGTGAAGATTGATCCTCACCCAGCAGATAGGCCTTGGATAGAGAGGATTCATCCAATAGAATATATAGAGGAGATAAATAATAGCTCTCCCAGTGAAAGTGAAGGGCTAAGATATCTGGATCCTGATACCCCTATATCCTTTTATTCATATAAAACAGCCCTTCTTGCAGTGGGTGGGCTACTAACAGCGGTTGATAAGATAATGGATGGAGATATCAATAATGCCTTCTGTGCTATAAGACCCCCAGGTCACCATGCTGAACCTCGTAGGGCTATGGGGTTTTGTCTTTTTAATAATATCGCTGTAGCTGCTCGGTACATTCAGATACATTATCTCCTTAAAAAGATCCTTATAATAGATTGGGATGCCCACCATGGTAATGGCACTCAAGATATATTTTATGACGATCCAACAGTTATGTATTTCAGCATACATCAATATCCTCACTATCCAGGGACAGGTAGCACTAAAGAGAGAGGGGTTGGAAAGGGGGATGGTTTTACTATCAATGTACCAATGCAAGGAGGTGTGGGGGATAAAGAATATATCCATGCCTTTGAAGAGAGATTAAGACCAACAGCAGAAGTGTTTGAGCCGGATTTTATCCTGATATCTGCAGGATTTGATGCCCATATAGATGACCCCCTGGCAGGAATGAAGGTAACAGATGAGGGGTTTGGGGAACTTACGAGGATTGTAAAGGGTATTGCAAAGAGGTATTGTGATGGAAGGATTGTCTCAGCACTTGAGGGTGGATACAATTTAAATGCCCTTGCAAGGTCTGTTGAAAGACATCTATCTATCTTAATAGATTAAAAATTAAAGATTAAAAATCAAAGATATAAAAGGGATGATAGAAGGTTAGAGAGGTCTTGTGGTCATATTGTTGCTCTTTTGATCCGATTTTCAATGATCTTGTCTTCTGAAAAATGAACGACTTTCAGTTGTTCTGGGGTCGTTCCTAATAGGGCATCTCTAGGTACAAGCCCCACGATCTCGCTCTCTGCTATCTCTACCCCTAATGCCTCTGCCTGCCTATTGATCTCTTTAAATACTGTCTTGATCGAGGTGTGGGTATAATTGACAAGATTCATGGAGACCTGAACCATCCCTCGTCTATGCAATTTAAAGCCCATTGCCTTGACAGATTTGAATCCACCTGAGGATTCACGAATTGACCTTGCGATCCTCTTTGCAATATCTATATCTTCGGTCAATAGATTGACATTATAGGCAACAAGGAAAGGACGGGCACCAATAACTGTAGCACCAGCGGTCTCATGAATCCTATTTGGTCCATAGTCAGGTATCCTTTCAGGATTCTTACCTAATTCCATCTTCAGCCCCTCGAATTCACCCCTCCGTATCTTTGCAAGGTCTTTACGCTCAGGTGTTCTGGCTGCATCCCCATAAAGATAGACAGGGATCCCAAGTTCTCTACCAACCTGTTCTCCAAGCTCTTCAACTAGTATCACGCATTCTACGATAGTTGTATTCCGTAATGGAACAAAGGGTACTACATCGGTTGCACCGATACGTGGATGTTCTCCCTTATGTTTATTCATATTAATGAGTTCAG
The DNA here is from genome assembly GCA_016212345.1 of Nitrospinota bacterium. Lineage (GTDB taxonomy): Bacteria > Nitrospinota > Nitrospinia > SZUA-224 > SZUA-224 > SZUA-224. The sequence goes on along the minus strand of JACRGM010000186.1, from coordinate 676 downwards.
AGGCCTTCTTGATTGCCAGGAATGCCCCTTCTTTGGCCTCTTGGGGGGGAGCTATAAAGGTTAGGACCGAGCGATTGTGGTCAACATCCATATGTCTGTCTAATAAGATAACACCTTGAATCGCCTCAATCTCTGAGGCGATAGAGACTATCACCTCCTCTCGTCTCCCTTCACTGAAATTAGGGACACATTCTACCAATCTTTCCACAGATATACCTGACCATTAAGAATAGATACCAATTCTCTCTTATCCAAAGGGATTTATTTATACATGATAAATATATCATCAAGCCATCAGCTTTATCAAATAAATAAATTAACCGCAGACAGACGCGGACGGACACAGACATTTTTTCCCCTCCACAATCGCAATCTCCTCTGGTGTTAGTTCATAAAGCTCATAGACCATTTCATCAATCTGACGTTCAAGGGCAAAGGTGTCGGCATTGGTTTCCCCTCTATTAAGAGGGGATAAAGGGGTGTGTATCTGCTTTGCGGCGAGGATTTGGTCAGCGAGAGAGATGAATGGTTTTTGGTCAATTTTCGGCAATTTTACCAATTTTTTATTTATTTTGGTCTTACTTGCGAGCGGGATAAGTCTCAAGGACTGTCTCAAGAATCAGCTCGGCTATCAGTTCATCATCATTTCTGAGGTTATATATTCCACTATGGGATG
>JACRGM010000183.1 GCA_016212345.1 Nitrospinota bacterium | reverse complement strand
TAGAGTACAATATCTATCATAATTACCTAAAAATAAACATAATGGGTCGTTCATCCCCAAGAGGGCACAATAACGGGTTATATAACTATCACTTGCTCTATATGTATACTCAATTGGCTCAGATGCGATAATTTCAGGGTCTTTAAACGGCTCTATCATTCTTTTTAACCAGTCTTCATCCTGCAGGATGTTGTCTGAATCAATGAATGCGAGAATCTGATTATTGGCCCTTTTCAGTGCGGCTGCCTTTCCAGCCTCGCCGGTTTTAAGAGGGTTCGGGACAACCAGAATGTTTGTTGGGTTAAAGCTATTAATGATAGCCATAGTATCATCTGTTGAACCGCCATCAGCGATGATTATTTCTATTTTATCCTTTGGATAATCTTGTATAGTAATGCTATAAAGACAATCCTTCAGTGTCCTTGCTGAATTGAGGGTTGGGATGATGATGCTAACTGTAGGCGTTTTATTCATTTGTAGTGAATATCAGATTATCAGGATATAATAAGGAGCCTGGATATCACGCCACCTTTACTTCCAAACTTACATTTGTAAGTCTTGAAATCTGCGGAGCTATTGACCCTATATGGACATAAACAACCTGTTGCCCTTCCTCTCTCTGATTCTTTGCTATCTCCATATTTATCCTGCACAATGCCGGGTCATCTTCGGGCAAGAAAACAACTTGAGCATTTAATGGGATCTTTTCAGCAAAATCTGGATGCTCAAAAATGTATCTATCAAACTCTGTACTCAAAATAAGATTCTTTCTAAATATTTCCTCTTCAGTCATTGTCTCCTACCTCCTTTAGAAAGTATTTTCTATATTTTTGCCAATTATTTTTTAGGTCTTTTTCTGCAAAGGTCAATGCAAGATTAAAATCATTGAAAGGCAACTTTTCCTTTCTGATATCACCTTTATAAGACAGTATGTCTTTATGGGCAAATCCATGAGCCGTATCATACCTGACGACTTGATACCACTTGTTTTTAATATTGAGTTCATATTGCACTACAAATTCAACTATATTATTATGTTCCTTAAGATGTCGAGTTCTACGCCTGCCGTCAAAACCTAACGGAGTAACATATTCGACAACTTTCAATTACATTACCTCCTAACAAAAGGAATCACGAAGTTGAACCGCCATCAGCGATGATTATTTCTATTTTCTCCTTTGGATAATCTTGTATAGCAACGCTATCAAGACAGTCCCTCAGTATCCTTGCTGAATTGAGGGTTGGGATGATGCAAGTTTCTTCCTTCTTATGCCTAAAATCTGATATAGATTTGCATATAACAAATTACACTGCGTTATCAGTCGAAATCTTCGACAACGTACTACTCAGTACGCCTTACTCGGATTTCTCCTTCTAGCCTTGTGTAATTTATTATCTGAAAATCTATAGAGACTTATAGCAATAACGCAGTTATTTTAGGTGAATGGAAATCTATAGAAAAGAGAGATGGCATCTTATGAAGGATGGTCTACATAATGGCCATACAAATATGAAGATCGATAAGGGAATAGCCCATGCCTGCGGTAAGGGGCTTACACCTTCTACCCTCCGATTTTATGGTTGGAGCCCACCTGCAGTCTCTATAGGCTATTCTCAGAGACCTGAGAGGGATATTGATATAGATTATTGTAAAAGATATGGGATAGATATAGTCCGTAGGCCTACTGGGGGAAGAGCGGTGCTTCATGATTGTGAACTGACTTATAGCATTATCTTTGAGGAAGGGAATAAGGTAATCCTCGGGGATCTCCAAGCCACCTTTAAGGTAATTAGTGAATCGTTGATTATAGGGTTGAGATACCTTGGTATAGATGCCCAACTCGCTGATGGAAAAAGGGATAGAGTGGATAGACTATGTAATAGAGATCCTGCATGTTTCTCTTCCCATTCCCCTTATGAGATTCTGATAAATGGGAAGAAGATCATAGGAAGTGCTCAGAGGAGATTCCAAGGGGTAATCCTTCAGCATGGCTCTATTCTTATAGATATAGATAGACAGAGACTCGCATATATCTTTAAGGTTAGATACATGGAGGATAGAGAAAGGCTCATTAATGACTTCCATAAAAAGATAATATCCTTAAACGAGGTTAATCAAGATACCTTTTCCTTTTCAGATGTTATGAATGCCATGATAAACGGTTTCAAGGATAGATTGGGGATAGAATTTATACCATAGATTTTCAGAAAATCTATATGAAAGAGATATCCAGAGAGAGACTAATCAATACCCCATTCATCAGAGAGATATGGGAGGTATCACAAAGGACAGGAATAAAGGTATATCTTGTGGGAGGGGGTCTGAGGGATATGATTATGGAAAGGGAGGGTTATGATCTTGATTTTGCCGTGGATGGTGATGCCCTGATATTTGGACGCAAGGTAGCAGATGCCATAGGTGAACATTATTTCCCTCTTGATGAAGAGAGATCGACCAGTAGAGTTATAGTGAAGAGAGATGCTATAGGGGGAGAACTGGACTTCAGTAGACTAAGAGGTAAAGGAATTGAGGATGATCTGAGAGCCAGGGATTTTACAATAAATTCCATGGCAATAAACCTTGATGATATATTCTGTGGGAGAGAAGAGATACCATTAATAGATCCACTGAAGGGTCTAGACGATCTGGAGAGAGGTTGTATAAGGTCAGCAGATCATACTCTCCTTATCCAAGACCCCCTTCGGATGATTAGGGCTGTTAGGCTCTCTGCCACATTAAACCTATCTATAGGTGAAGAATTGAGAGAGTTCATTATAATGAGGTCAGAATCTATCCTCTCTATCTCTATAGAGAGGATAAGGGATGAACTCTTTAAGATATTATCTGTTGATAGACCACATTCATATATAAATGAACTTAAGACTTTAAATCTCCTGACCTGTATATTTCCAGAGATCGAATCTATGGAGAGAATAGATGAGGGGTTAGATCATAGATATCACCTCTGGCAACACTCGCTAAATACACTCTCTTGCTTAGAGGTCATTCTATTGAACCTTCAGAGATTTTTTCCTGATAACTATCAAGAGGTGGGAAGTCACTTATCAAAAGAGACAGAATATCAGATAAAGAGGAGGGAGTTATTGAAATTTACGAGTCTCTTCCATGATATTGGAAGATCCTTTATAAGGCCGTTTAATCCATTTGAGCAGGTTGAAAGGGATGAAGATATTGGGGTTGAATTAAACACCAAGATATCGAAGCGGATAAGATTGGGAGGGCTTTCGAGAAAGGTAGTAAGAAAGATCACACTCAGCCATATGAGACCTATCAAGATTAGCAGAGGTAAAGGTGTTGGAGAAGGGGATATATACAGATACTGGAGAGATACAGGGGAAGAGGGTATAGAGACATGTATCCTTGCTATAGCTGATGCAGAGGCAATAAGGGGGGCAGATCATACAGATAATGATCCAATAGATATTATGGGTCTGGGGAGACAGATGATATCATACTATTTTGAGGTCTTTTCAGATAAGGCAAAACCTATCCTCTCTGGAAGGGATCTTATAGATAAATTCGGGTTAATCCCTGGGCCTCTATTAGGTATGATACTGAAAAAGGTTGAAGATGCAAAGGGAGATGGTATCATTACCAACAGAGAAGATGCTCTAATGTTTATAAAGAAGGAACTCCCCTTTTTTGGTGAAAAAAAGTCTAATGTCTAAAGTCCAGTCTCTGAATCACAGAGACATTGCAGACACCCTTTTATCTCAAGACACATAGCTTCCCATCCCCTATTCTTTAGCCCAATCTCAAGGGTATTTTCAGAGACAAAACCCATCCTTTTTTCATCCTCTTTTATGAAACTAATAAGCCTCTCAGAAGAGAGAG
>JACRGM010000184.1 GCA_016212345.1 Nitrospinota bacterium | reverse complement strand
GGAGGAGACTCTTACTTAGTTCCTCAAATATCTCCTCTCCTTCTGCCAAGAATTCGGATATCTTTTTATCGTTCATGGAATAGAAATAGTTATAAAAATACACTTATTATGATTGAAATATAAGTCTAAAAATCTCGAAATGCAAGTTTAGGAAGGTAATAAGGATATGGTATATCATTACACCATTCCCTAAATAAATTCAGGACATGCTCCTAATCATAGTTCATACCCCTTGACAAAAATCAAAATTGAGTTAATATGATTATAGACAATCAATATTAACTAATTTAGTTCAAAGGAGGGATTAAATTGAAACAAACCACCATGATAACCGCCATACCAATTAGCAAAGCTCGGCTAAAGTTAGGAGAATTAACCAACAGGGTTTTTAGAAAAGAAAACATCTATATTCTCAGCAAAAGCGGATTGCCAGTAGCCGCTATTATCAGTATGGACGAGCTTGATAAATTAGGATTAATTAGAGCCGAACAGCTTGACTCTTTGATCCGTGATTTAGGCCATGAGGCAGATAAAAAAGGCATTACTGAGGAAAAACTTGAGGAAATGATGGAAGAAACCAGGAGCCAGGTCTATCAAAAAACCTATGCAGAAAAAGAATAAGAAACAACCGCCGAGGGTCTTCTTAGACTCTAATGTAGTAATATCTGGATTAGTCTTCCCCCGGTGGCCCTATGAAATCATAAAATATGGCGAAGCACAGGAGATTAAAATAGTCCTGTGCTCTTTAATTATTAAAGAGGTGCAGACACGGATAGCTGTCACATTCCCCAGCTGTCTTGATAGGTTTCATCGCTTTATAACCACCAGCAGCTATGAAATAGCTGCCATCCCCTCTAAAAACAAATTAACAAGATACCCTAATTTAGTTAGAGATAAAAAAGACATCCCAATAGCCCTCTCAGCTATTAAAGCTAAAGTAGATTACCTTGTCAGCAATGATAAAGACCTTACAGTTCAGGATCAAACCACTAAACAGCTAAGAGAATATTTACAACCACTACAACCAGGCACCTTCCTCAAAGAAGTAATGGGCTGGACAAGCGAAGAATTAGAATCTATCCGTTACAGAACATGGCAAGACCTTGAGTAAATTAAGCTGGACATCTCAAAAAGGAGGACACTCTGCCAGACATTGTTGAACACTTTAAAAAAGGAACCTTTATGAAATTGTGTCTACACTGTCGACACAATTGAGTTGGTATCATTATAATAAATTAAAGAGAGCAAACTTGACAAAATGGGATATATATATTTTTTTAGAGAAAATTTTTAAATTAACTGTTCAAATTAATTACTCTTTTTGTTATTATAGATTTTAAAGTGATGATATACCTTTAACCTCTTCTTTCCACTAAATAGATCCTCTGATAGTTTATCAAGGAATATGCTTAAATCCTCTCTTTGGGTTATTATAATATTGTAGTTCTCTTTACATCTCATAATATGCTCATGGGAGACATCTGTACGCAAGGTCTCTTGCTTCATATGATAGATCTTTAAAGAGATAATAGATAACCTATCAATAATACTTCCAGGTGTCTCAGAATTTATTGGAACTTCATTAGTTAGATTGATATTACATGACCTGATCGCATCTAAGATATAGGCATCTATCTCTTCGGTTTTATCATTTCTTCTTTGGTTGGATCTATCTATAGAACGTTTGATATTGACCAATAATCTATCAGGAAGGTTTGTATCTCTAGATTTATCCTCTTCATGCCATTGAAAACAATTAATGAGTTGAATCTCAAAAACTATCTTAAGAAGACCTTCATAATTTGATTTAATCATCTTGATGGCATTGTCCCACTCTTTTATCATATATTCCTTTTGATGCCATTCCTCAATTATGGCATCTTGTAGCTCAAGAATCTCTTTTGAATGAATAGGGTTCATCTTTTTACCTCGCTTATCATGGATAGATAGTTACCAATAATACTACAATATTTTATAAACATAGTCTATTGCAAATCTTTGAATACTATGGTATACTATTTGTGGTTAATAATGTCATTAATATTATATAGATTTCCATATAACAAATTACACGGCGTTATCAGTCGAAATCCTCGACGGCGTACCGCTCAGTACGCCTTACTCGGATTTCTCCTTCTAGCCTTGTGTAATTTATTATCTGAAAATCTATAGTAATGATGATTACATTTATAATACCTATTTTAATAATTATATTACTTCCTGAGGATGTCTATGCCTGGGGAGTTGGGATTCATATAATGGAAGGATCTTATGTTCTTGAGAACCTCCAGTTGATTTTACCGAGCATGGCAGATGTATTGAGGACATTCCCCATGGATTATCTTTATGGTTGTATAAGTGCAGATATCTTTATAGGTAAAGGAGAGAGAAGAAAGGATGACCACTGTCATAACTGGTCAGTTGGACAAAAGATCCTATCACTTGCTACCTCTGATATAGAGACCGCTTTTTCTTATGGTTATCTTTCTCATCTGGCATCTGATATTATTGCGCATAACTTCTATATACCCAATCAATTATATTCTACATCCTCTAATAGAGGTCTTGGTCATATCTATTGGGAACTCCGATCTGATGAGTACACCGCAAGGAGGCATTGGAAATTAGCAAGGGAGGTGATTAATAGACATAATGGTCATAATGATGGAGTCATGCAAGAGGTAATACCTAAAAAGTTGGTATCCTTTAAGGCAAAGAAGAGAATATACTCAAGGGCTATAGAGATAAACGACCTCATCTTGTGGCGTAAGGCAATTGCTATTATTGCAAAGAACTCACGTTGGGATGTAGGTCAAGATTATATCGAATATCTTAATAGCCTCTCTATCAATCTTATCCTGGATTTATTTCAAAATATAGAAGATGCGGTCTGTCTGAAATTTGATCCTATTGGGAGTGAGAACATAAAGGCTGCCAAGGAGAAAAAGAAGATAATATATGGCAGGACTATACCTATGGAAAGCCTCTTTGATATCCCAGAGGAAATTACAACCCTTTCTCCTAAGAATAGATATTTTGTAAGTTCTAACTGATTTCTCTGAAATCAGTTAGAACTTACGATATTTTAACAATCTTTAATCTTGAGGATGAAGTGACGATTTCAAATCCTGCTTTAACGGGATTTGGGTAAAATTCTCTTCTTGACTAAAATGAAAATGAAACATACATGTTGCACAGCAATACAAAGGAGAATG
>JACRGM010000019.1 GCA_016212345.1 Nitrospinota bacterium | reverse complement strand
GTCATAGGAGTCGGTAATGAAATAACTGCAAGAATCATAAAGTTAGATACAAAGGAGAGAAAGATCGGGTTAAGTATTAAGGCATATCAGGAGGAATTAGAGGCCTCAGAGGTGGAAAGGGAGGTTGAGGAAGAGACAGATAAAACAGGGGAGAAGAGAGAGGAGTTTGTTTAGAATTTAAATATTAGAATTTAGAATTTATATAAAGGTGGGTGACATGGACAAACTTGTTTGTCCGTGCCTTTGTGGTAGAGTGAAGGGGTCTTTTCAGGTAAGGTATGAAGAAAAGGAATATAATACTGGTCGGATTTATTATCCTCTCCCTGTTGACAGGATTCCTTTTTCTTATAGCTATCATTATAAACTCATTTTTACTAGAAGATGGGATATGGGATAAAGGTGATAAGATTGCACTGATCAATATAGAGGGGATAATCACTGATTCAAGGGATATCATAAAACAGATAACCAAATATAAAGAGGATTCCTCAATCAAGGGTATAGTCCTTAATATAAATAGTCCAGGAGGAGGGGTTGCACCCTCACAAGAGATATATAAAGAGATACTAAAACTCCATGATAATAACAAGAAGGTTGTGGTCTCTATGGGAAGTCTTGCAGCCTCTGGTGGTTACTATATTGCCTGTGCAGCAGATAGGATAGTTGCCAATCCTGGGACAATAACTGGAAGCATAGGGGTAATTATGACATTCTCAAATATAGAGGAGTTAATGAAGAAGATTGGATTTAAAATAGATGTGATTAAGAGTGGAAGGTATAAGGATATAGGAAGTCCTAATAGATCCATAACCGATGAAGAAAGGGATATCCTACAAGAGGTAATTGATGATGTCTATGATCAATTTATTGAAGCAGTTGCTAAAGGTAGAAAGATGGATAGTGGGAGGGTAAAGGAATTAGCTGATGGAAGGGTCTTTTCAGGAAGGCAGGCACAACAAATAGGTCTGTTAGATGAACTCGGTAATTTGCAGGATGCCTTTTCAATAATGGCAGAAATGGTTGGAATTAAGGGAAAACCAAAGATTGTTGAAGAGAGAAAAAAGAAAGGGTTCTTATTTCGGTATTTTACTGAAAGGTTCTCCTCTATATGTTTCCCGGATAACCTAAACCATACGAATTTTGGGTTACACTATTTATGGTTTTATTAAAATCTTATTGAAGGGGGGATATTTATGACAAAGGCTGAATTAATAGGAAGACTTGCCGAAAGAATTCAACTGACGAAGAAACAGACAGAGGTAATTGTAGATACTGTCTTCGATAGCATCACTGATGCCCTGAGTCAAGGGAACAAGGTAGAATTGAGAGGGTTTGGGAGTTTTCGTGTACGGCATAGAAATTCGAGAGAGGGAAGAAACCCAAAATCTGGACAAAAGGTCGAGGTTCCAGCCAAAAAGGTACCTTTCTTCAAGGCAGGTAAGGAATTACGTGAGATGATCTCATAAATGTAGATTTTCAGATAATAAATTACACAAGGCTAGAGGGAGAAATCCGAGTAAGGCGTACTGAGTAGTACGTTGTCGAGGATTTCGACTGATAACGCAGGGTAATTTGTTATATGGAAATCTATAACGCCGTGTAATTTGTTATATGGAAATATAGGAAGATTGCAATGCCAGGAAATAGTTTTGGAGAGATATTTAGGATAACAACATGGGGAGAGTCTCATGGTAAAGCTATTGGGGTAGTAATTGATGGCTGCCCGGCAGGATTCCCTCTATATAAAGAGGATATACAGAGAGAATTAGACAGGAGAAAGCCAGGACAGAGTGAAGTGACTTCCCCCAGGAAGGAATCTGATGAGGTTGAGATACTTTCAGGGGTCTTTGAGGGGAAGACAACAGGTGCTCCCATTTCATTAATAGTGGAGAATAAGGATGTGGACTCCTCTATATATGAGGATTTGAGGGATCTCTTTCGTCCAGGCCATGCAGATTATACCTATCAGAGAAAATATGGGATTCGGGACTACCGTGGGGGGGGGAGATCCAGTGCCAGAGAGACAGTGGGGAGGGTGTCTGCAGGGGCTGTGGCAAAAAAGGTACTAGGATTAAATAATATCACAATAATAGGATATACGCTCCAGATTGGTAATATCAAGGCAGAGAAGATCGATCTGGGCGAGATAGAGAAGAACGAGGTAAGATGCCCTGACAGAAATGCGGCAGAAGAGATGATAAAGAGGATATTAAAGGTAAAAAGGTCGGGAGATTCTATAGGTGGGATAGTAGAGGTGGTAGCTAGAGGGGTACCTCCTGGACTTGGAGAACCTGTGTTTGACAAACTAGATGGTGATATTGGTAAGGCTATGATGAGTATAGGTGCCGTTAAGGGTATAGAGATCGGGGCAGGATTTGGGGTAGCAAGCATGATAGGATCAAAGAATAATGATGAATTTTATAATAATAAAGGGGTTATTGCCACTAGGACAAACAATGCAGGTGGTATACTAGGAGGGATATCTACTGGTGAGGAGATCAAGATACGGATCGCTGTAAAGCCTACCCCTTCAATCGCAAAGACACAAGGGACTGTTAATATAAAAGGTGATGATTCCACGATCGTCATCCATGGAAGACATGACGCATGTATCTGTCATAGGATAATCCCTGTGGCTGAGGCAATGATGGCACTCGTACTTACAGACCATCTATTAAGAAATAGGCTTGCCAAGATATCATAGCAAGCCCCTCTTCTCCACTTGAACCCTTGAATCCTTTTTTACCAACTAAATTGAAGATACTCTTATAAATATCAAAAAACAGGGTAATGACAAATTAAAATTCAAAAGGCACTTACCTTTACTTGGCTAATTTATTTAAAGAGGGGAAGGGTTCTTTTCTGAAAAAGTTAAGGATAATATTTATCATATTCGGAATATCTATATTAGGAGGACTCATATACTATACGGGCCCAAGGATTATCCTTAACTACCTTAAAATCATGGGTTGGTATACCCCTCTAATCCTTATTCCATACGCGGTATTAATCATCTTTGATGCAAAGGCGTGGGCATACTCCTTTAATCCATCTCTTAAAAATAAAAAAGTGGGGTTAGGGATACTGTATCTCGTCAGGATGGCTGGAGAATCGGTTAACAACCTCACACCAACAGGATATCTAGGAGGAGAACCTGTAAAGGCACTCCTTCTTAAACGATTTGGGGTAACTCTAACAGAAGGACTTACCTCTGTCGTAGTTGCAAAAACTACTATGATTATAGCCCAGATCATATTTATGTCTATCGGGGGTATGATTCTCCTCTCAAGGGTGGGATGCCCCATAAATATCAAGATATGCCTACTTATAGCACCCCTGATATCAGGAGGGGGGCTTGCCCTGATTGTCCGGTGGCAAAAGATGGGATGCTTCTCATCTATTATCGGTTTCTTAAAAAGACCGTTAGCTATGTTCAGAATACTTGAAAGTGTTGAGGAGAGACTTGTCAAGATAGACCAATCTATATCTCACTTCTACATATCTAACAAGAAGGGATTTACTGCATCTATATTCTTTCACTTTATCGGGTGGGTATTGGGAACTGCTGAGGTCTATCTGATGCTCTATCTGATGGATGTAAAGGTATCAATTGCCGATTCACTCATCATCGAATCAATGGGACAATTTATCAAAGGACTAGGTTTTTTCATGCCCGGGAGTCTAGGGATCTATGAGGGAGGAGGGGTCATCATCTTCAGGATCTTAGGTATGGAAGGGGGAACAGGATTGACCCTGATAGTTATCAAGAGGATAAGAGAGATAGTCTTCAATCTGATAGGTCTTCTCCTTATCTTACAACTGGGTGGAAAAAGAAAAAGATTGAAAAAATGAAAATAAGGTATTATTATTATAACAATGATGGAAAATGAGGGGGAAAAGGATATATCCTCTGAGGAGGAGATGAGTAATAAGGATGATATTGATCTAAATAGTCTCTTTCCGGATAAGGATATGGATATAAATAAACTCTTTCCTGATATAGAGATAAAGAGATTGATCAAGGATATCGAAAAGGATAAAAAGAATATAAGGAGGTTTATTGCAGACTTGAAGGAGAGCGAATATGAATCAAAATAAATCGCACAATAGTAAGAGAGAGAGGCGAGGTCATCCAAGGGTACCTGTTGAACTTGAGGTAGAGTTGGCTGAATTTCCCCTGAGGAATTATGGAAATGTAGAAAAGACAAGGATAGATAATTTTAGCTGTTCTGGTGTCTATTGTAAGATAAAAAAATTTATCCCCCCCATGACAAAGGTAATGGTCAACCTTTCTCTACCCATTAAGAAGAATAAAAGGGTTACCATAATTGAAAAGATATCATTAGAAGGGATAGTCGTTAGAACTGAACCTGAAAATAAAAGTAATATTAGAGATTATAATGTGGCTATATTCTTCCCTGATCTTATTGAATTTGATAGAAAAAAGATAGAGAAATATCTACAACAAGAGGAGGAATTACAAATCCAAATTCAAAAGAAGTTAGAGGTAAACTAGAGATTCTTTCGTAAAAAAGTTGATCGGCTCAAAAGTAAATTAAAAATCAAATATCATCTCCCATTGATTGGCATAAACCTCACTGCATCAGCAGTGACCCATGAGTTGGCATTATCTGATAGGATAACATGTTCCGTACCATTATCAAGAAATCTATAACTCCCTATACTTACCCATCCCCCTCCATTGATACCCTGATTTACTAATACAGTATTTGATCCATCGGCATGTTGGATGGTATATGGTGCATTGGTAGCAAGGAGATTACTTACCGGATACCAAACAGATACCTCATAGTTACCAGGACCATCAGGTAACTCTACCTCCCATGTGACCTTGTCTGTCCCTGTACCTCTCCTATGATACCTAAAGTCTGTGCCAAAGAAGCCTTGTAGTGTACTATTATCTATCCCCCATGTACCTGTAACACTAAACCCTGGATCAATATTATCCACTATACCATCTTGTTCTCTAATCACCTCTACTGGAAGAGATGATATCAACTCCCAATTTCTCCACAAAGGTCTTACCCATATATCAAAATTATTGATCCCTATCCATGAATCGGCCTCTGGTCCTGCACCAAGCCCAGATGGCCAGATATCAATACCATAAACAGAACGGATATTACATGGATTATAGATACTACAAGGTTCCTCTTTTGGACCAACCCTTACTGAGATTATATCATTTTCTGGCTCAGCAGACTTAAATATCCTTATACCATTTCTTAATAGACCCTCATTCACAGGTCCATAAATAGGTGGTATTGATATAGGTTGTTTCTCCATATAATCATCTTCAGTAGTAGGTTCAGGAGAGTTAAGGTAGACCTTAACTTGAAAGGTAGAGAAAGAGGATGTATTTACATTGGCCTTCAATTCTAGCGGATTGCTATTTGATAGATCAGTAGTCAAATAAGATCTATCAGCAAATATACTATCATGTGGATTTAATTCAGAATGTCTGATGTAAATTGGTGTATCCCAGTTAGTTAGATCATACCCATATCCAAGATATGGGCTGTAATTCAAGGTATTACCCACCTTATGATAACTATCATCAGGGGGGGCAAGATATTGGGGAAAATACCCACTATTAGTAGTATAGTCAAGGATACCATTAAATCCAGTATCTAATAGTACAGCGTATGGACGGACATCGCCATAATAGATACGTATACCCCCTCCAATCGGCATCTTTTTAAGATGTATGATTATGGAGTAGGTATTATCGCCATTATTAATGATTGTAATGGATGAATATTCAACATGTGGCCCAGGCTCAATGGTTGTGTATCCCCCTTGAGTACTATCTTTTGTATTAGGTGGTGTCCAGCCTGGGGGTAAATCAATCCTAAGTTCACCATCATCTAGGGGAAGATCTTGATTATGAAAATCAATGATATAGGAGTCTTTAATACCACGGATTGTGGGTAGCCCACTGTTCGATATGTTACGGATATTGGTATAATATCTTGACCCTATAGGCCCTTTTAATATACCTACAATATATTTAGGTGACTCCTCAAGGGTAAAAGATCCTATACACTCTCCCCCTGGACATTCACCTGGCGTCCCATCTCGTTTGAATATCTTAACTATACCCTCTGTATTAAGGCCTAGTATGCTTGATCCATCTGCATCCCACAATACTGTGACCATTGTAGTATCATCTTTGAGAAAAGTGTAGGCATGCTGGGAATCGTCAGATAATGGGATTCGTCTTAGAAAGGTTGTCCTGTCCAGCATATATTTCAATGTCAATAGTGCACGGTAAGCAGGCTTTGCAGAACCATCTTCACGGAGTATACCAGTGTGTCCCCAATAGTTAGTCCAAGGTGTTGGTATTGAGTTGTCGCTCCAATCAGCATCCTGCATATGTTCTTGCCAACCTGACCAGATATAGTCAAGGGTGAGTTGTAAGACAGAGCTCCTCACCCTGTAGTTAGCCTGATCTTCCTCTGATATCCCAACCAGACCGATATCACCATGCTCTGGATTGTCTCTAGATAGATCATAGGTAAGTATACATGGTGTATTAGGCTCAATAGCATCATCAGACATACAGGTCGAATATGGTTGCTGTACCATCCCAACAGGGACAGTATCTTTACCATTCATATTGTAAGAGATACCATAGTCTCGACCTGTTAAGTAGGCGAGACGGATGGCATCAATGATTGTCCCACGATATGTCTTTGACTCTGGCGTATCATAGTTAAAAAACTCATAATATTGATCAGGTGCCTGGTTCCAGAATAGATGTGGGGAGATACCATCTGAGAATATAGTCTGATATCTCTCTGATAGATATTGATAGACCTCTCTCTTCCAACCTAGGGAACCCCAATAGACAAAGGGATCAGGCCATCCTATTGAGTTATAGAAGTCCTTTATACCAAGAAGACCTGCACGGAAGGTCTCTGCAAAGGCATCAGGAGGATTAGCCTTACAAAAATCCATCCCTAAGAATTCACCCTTTGGGTAGATTCTCCCACCTATATCCTGACAGTAACCCTCAAAAATAACAGGATTACAAGGGATAACCCCATTTGGGTCACAGAAATAGAATTGATCATCTTGGGCTATATAACAGGTACTAAAGTCTTTCTGTAAAAGTTCCTCATTTGTAAGATAGATACCGCCATTATTCTCGCATCTCTCCTGGATATGGGTACATGATATCCCATCACACCAATAGAGTTTATAATTATCCACTACACATATATCCCACATAAAACCTGATATAAAGCTACCCGCCACCTTTTCACACCTCTCATCGCAATCAGATACACT
>JACRGM010000182.1 GCA_016212345.1 Nitrospinota bacterium | reverse complement strand
TAGCCCAGACCCTTTTAAAGAGGATAGACAAGAAAGGTGGTAGATGTGCGGCATTAGAGATATTGATCGTCACCCATGCTACTGCAAATCTTATAAGAGAGAGCAAGACATATCAATTACCATCTGTTATACAAACCGGAAAGAAATATGGGATGCAATCATTAGATGATGCAATACTCGAATTACTTAATAAGAGATGGATTGATCCTGAAGAGGCTTATGATAAGTGTATAGAAAAGGAGAGATTTATCCCCCACCTAAAAAGGATACCTGATGAATTTGCTTAGGGCTTGGGCAAAAATTAGGGCCTGATCAAAGATCAATTCAAAAGGAAACAATTTCTTTTGAAAAATCAGAGAGACATGTTATAATTAATTAAAAATAAAAAGAGATATTTTGTATTTGGGGAATCCTTCCCGAAATATATCCTGTGGGGATCGGTTTCGGGAGGGACTTCTGAAACACAAAAGGGATATTCTACACCTGACTTAAAGAAAGGAGATGAAAAAGTATGTTTGCTGTTATTGAAAGTGGTGGAAGGCAATATAGGATTTCAAAAGGAGATATAATCCGTGTTGAAAAACTCAAAGGTAATATTGGAGAGGAGGTAATATTAGATAATGTCCTGATGGTTGGTAATGGAGAGGATATATTTATAGGTAATCCTCGAGTGGATAATGCACGGATAGTCAGTAAGATAATAAGACATGGACAGGGGAAGAAGATCATTATTTTTAAACACAAAAGACGGAAGAATTACAGAAAAAAACAGGGGCATAGGCAACCTTTTAGTGAGGTAAAGATAACCGAAATTGAGGGTTCAGTTATTGGGAAAGATTCTGCGAATGTCGAATTGGCCCCTCTCCCTTGAGGGGAAATTCTAAATTCTAAATATTAAACAATATCAAATGCCAGAAATTCAAGATTCAAAACATTCTGTATGCACTGCTTGTTTAGTATTTTGATATTAGGATTTAGAATTTAGATAAAGGGGGGTGGCATGGACAAACTTGTTTGTCCGTGCAGTTGTGGGGGGGTGAAAGGCTATTTTCAGAGGAAGGAGGTTAAAGTTATGGCACATAAGAAGGCACAGGGGAGCACAACTAATGGTAGAGATAGTATAGGTAAGAGACTTGGTGTTAAGAGATTCGGTGGTCAGAAGGTTAGTGCTGGGAATATACTCGTTCGTCAGAGGGGGACAAGGTTTAAGCCCGGCCTGAATGTTGGTATGGGTGGTGATTACACCCTTTTTGCAAAGATTGATGGTATTGTAAGATTCGAGAGAAAAGGGAGGGATAAGAGGCAGATAAGTGTCTATGGTGTAGCCTAATTGAGCGATTCTTTACCCATAATCCGCATGAAAGGGTTTTATATTAAAAATCGCTCAATTTAGGTATAAGTTAAATGAGGGTTCATGTGCCAAGATGTTCGTTGATGAGGTAAAGATTTATGTAAAGGCTGGAGATGGTGGGAATGGCTGTGTAAGCTTTCGCCGTGAAAAATATATTCCTAGGGGTGGACCTAATGGAGGTGATGGAGGTAATGGAGGTAACATTATAATCAAGGCTGATATCAATCTTAATACCCTCTTGGATCTTAGATATCAGCAACACTATTTTGCTGGTAGAGGTGCTCATGGTCAAGGAAGTAATAGGTATGGGCGAAGGGGGGATGATTCTATAATAAAGGTTCCTGTTGGAACTGTTGTAAAAAGGGTTGAGGATTCAGCGATATTAGCAGATCTTGTTGAGGATCATCAGGAGGTTGTTATAGCCAAGGGAGGGAGAGGAGGAAAAGGAAATGCAAGATTTAAATCCTCTACTAACAGATCTCCTAGATATGCAGAGGAGGGCTCAAAAGGTGAAGAATATTGGTTACAGATAGAGTTGAAGATATTAGCCGATGTTGGGATAATAGGATATCCAAATGCCGGGAAATCGACCCTTATCTGTAAGATCTCAAATGCACACCCCAAAATAGGAGATTATCCATTTACAACCCTTGCTCCTAATCTCGGAATTGTAAAGGTAGGAGAGTTTCAGAGCTTTGTAGCCGCTGATCTCCCTGGCCTCATTGAAGGTGCACATAACGGAAAAGGACTTGGAACACAATTTTTAAGACATATAGAGAGGACTAAACTACTCCTTCATGTAATCGATATGTCAGTAGGGAATAAAGAACGGGATCCAATCTCAGATTTTAAGACAATAAATCAGGAATTGTATCACTATAATAAGGAATTGATGTCAAGGCCACAGGTTATAGCTGCTAACAAGATAGATCTTCCTCAAGCCATGGAGAGTTTCAACCAATATAAGGATCTTCTTGTCAAATTGAATCATAAGGTATTTCCCATATCATCGGTTACAGGTGAAGGTGTTAGACCTTTACTTGATTGTATCATGGATATGTTGTAAGGGGAGAGATTGTTATAGATTTTCAGATAATAAATTACACAAGGATAGAAGGAGAAATCCGAGTAAGGCGTACTGAGTAGTACGTTGTCGAGGATTTCGACTGATAACGCATTGTAATTTGTTATATGGAAATCTATAGAATAAGAAGATGTATAGAAATGATATACTTAAGAATATAAGACGAATCGTTATCAAGATTGGGAGCGCAGTCCTGACCTCACCTTTGAGAGAGGGTCTTGATAC
>JACRGM010000177.1 GCA_016212345.1 Nitrospinota bacterium | reverse complement strand
GGGGCTAGGACATTTAAATTGAAGTTCGGACATCGTGGGGGGAATCATCCTGTGATGGATATGACCACTAACAAGGTGGAGATCACTGTTCAGAACCACTCCTTTGCAGTTGATCCTGATACCCTTCCGGATGAGATAGAGGTTACACATATAAACCTAAATGATAAGACTGTGGAGGGGATGAGACATAAAGAACTACCCATATTTTCTGTTCAATACCATCCTGAGGCATCCCCTGGCCCTCATGATGCTATATATCTATTTAAAAGGTTTGTTGAGTTGATGGGTGAAGAAACTCCGCCCCATTGTAAAGGAGATCACATTGCCAAGAAGGGATGATATAAAAAGGATTTTACTAATAGGCTCAGGACCGATTATTATTGGTCAGGCATGCGAGTTCGATTATTCTGGTACCCAGGCATGTAAGGCGCTAAAGGAAGAGGGGTATGAGGTTATCCTGGTAAATAGCAATCCTGCGACAATCATGACTGATCCTGAGATGGCAAAGAGGACCTATATAGAACCTATCACCACAGATATAGTAGAGAAGATAATAAAGAAGGATAGACCAGATGCCCTCTTACCGACATTAGGTGGACAAACAGGACTGAATACTGCTGTCTCGCTAGCTGAAAAAGGTGTCCTTGATAGATATGGTGTAGAGCTGATTGGTGCAAAGTTGGATGCGATAAAGAAGGCTGAGGACAGGAAGCTCTTTAAAGAGACCATGAAAGGTATAGGACTATATGTCCCTGAGAGCGGCTCTGCCTATTCTATGAAGGAGGCAATGCGGATAATTCAAGATATAGGATTCCCTGCAATCATTCGCCCATCCTTTACCCTGGGAGGAACAGGGGGGAATGTTGCCTATAATATAGAGGAATTCGAGGAATATGTTGAGTGGGGATTATCTCTCAGTCCTATCCATGAGATCCTTATAGAGAGATCTGTAATCGGATGGAAGGAGTATGAACTTGAGGTAATGAGGGATCTCAAGGATAATGTGGTTATTATATGTTCTATAGAGAACCTTGATCCAATGGGGATACATACAGGTGACAGCATTACAGTTGCACCGGCACAGACCCTTACAGATAAGGAATATCAGATCATGCGTAATGCTGGTATAAGGATTATACGAGAGATCGGTGTTGAGACAGGTGGTTCCAATATACAGTTTGCTGTTAACCCTGAAGATGGGAAGATGGTGGTGATTGAGATGAATCCAAGGGTCTCTAGAAGCTCTGCACTTGCCTCTAAGGCAACTGGTTTCCCAATAGCCAAGATCGCTGCAAAATTGGCTGTAGGCTATACACTAGATGAGATACCTAATGATATCACAAGAGAGACCCCAGCATCCTTCGAACCTACGATTGATTACTGTGTGGTTAAGTTCCCTCGCTTCTCCTTTGAGAAGTTCCCTACAGCAGATAAGGTACTTACGACCCAGATGAAATCTGTGGGAGAGGTCATGGCTATTGGCCGTACATTTAAAGAGGCCTTTCAGAAGGCGATCAGGTCATTAGAGATAGGAAGATACGGCCTCGAAGAGATCTCAGGTAATGATAGGGATAAGATAAGAGAAAGGTTAAGGGTTCCAGATTGGGAAAGGGTATGGCAGATCGCTGATGCCTTGAGGGGAGGTATCTCCATTGACGAGATATCTGAGTTGACTATGATTGATCCGTGGTTTCTTTATAATATATATGAGATAGTGAGATTAGAGGAGAGATTGAGGTCATCACCACTTACCCCTGATATCTTACGGCAGGCAAAGGAATTTGGCTTTTCAGATTTAAGACTTGGATATCTTTATAATACCACAGAAGGGGAGATAAGGGATAAGAGGAAGATATGGGGGATCAATGTCACATTCAAGACCGTTGATACCTGTGCTGCCGAGTTTGAGGCGTATACCCCCTACCTCTATTCAACCTATGAGAGGGTATGTGAGGCAAATCCCTCTAGAAAAAAGAAGATCATTATACTCGGTAGTGGACCCAATCGTATAGGCCAAGGTATAGAGTTTGATTACTGCTGCGTCCATGCCTCTTTTTCCTTGAAGGAGGATGGATATGAGACTATCATGGTCAATTGTAATCCTGAAACAGTCAGTACAGATTATGATACATCAGACAGGCTCTATTTCGAGCCCCTCACCTTTGAAGATGTACTCAACATCATTGAGGTAGAGAAACCATACGGTGTTATTCTCCAATTCGGAGGACAGACACCATTAAAATTGGCACTCCCCCTTGAAAAGGCTGGGGTGAATATCCTAGGGACATCCCCTGATAACATTGACAGGGCAGAGGATCGACATAGATTTAAGGAGCTGATTCATAGATTAGGGCTTAGACAGCCCGATAGTGATACAGCCTCTTCCTTTAAAGAGGCAAAGGAGATTGCAAGGATTATAGGCTATCCTGTGCTGGTGCGACCTTCTTATGTACTTGGTGGGAGGGCAATGGAGATAGTCTATGATGAGAAGAGTCTTGCAGAATATATGACACAGGCTATTGAGGCCTCTTCTGGACATCCTATCCTGATAGATAGATTTTTAGAGGATGCAATAGAGATTGATGTGGATGCTATATCTGACGGAGATATTGTTGTTGTAGCTGGAATTATGGAACATATTGAGGAGGCAGGTATCCACTCTGGTGACAGTGCCTGTTCACTTCCACCTTATTCCATATCAAAGGAGTTAATGGATGAGATAAGGAGGGAGACCAGACAGCTCGCATTGGAATTGAGGGTGAAAGGCCTGATCAATATACAATATGCCATCTGTGGGGGTGAGATATTTGTATTAGAGGTGAATCCTAGGGCATCAAGGACTATCCCCTTTGTAAGTAAGGCAATCGGTGTACCCCTGGCAAAGCTGGCAGCAAAGGTAATGGGAGGCAAGACCTTAAAGGAGTTAAATTTTACATCTGAGAAGGAGATTAATCATATCGCTATTAAAGAGTCTATCTTCCCATTCATAAAACTTCCTGGGGTTGATACCATATTAGGACCTGAGATGAAATCTACTGGTGAGGTAATGGGGATAGATAGGGAATTGGCGAGGGGATCTGATAATAGGAGGCTTGTAGGAAGGAATTTCCTGAGAGGGAGGAGGTGGAGAGATAGGGGATTTGGGAGGGCATTTGCCAAGGCCCAGATGGGTGCTAATGGGAGCTTACCGATTAAAGGGACTGCATTTATCAGTGTGAAGGATAAGGATAAGTCAGAGGCGGTTAGGATCGCTGAGGAACTCCACAGATTAGGATTTAAGATCGTTGCTACTAGAGGGACCGCTGATGCGATCAGTAGATCAGGGATATCTGTGGAGACAGTCCTAAAGGTACAGGAGGGGAGACCACATATAGTTGATCATATCAAGAATGGGGATATTAATTTGGTAATCAATACCACCTTTGGAAAAGAGGCGATTATGGATTCATATTTGATCAGGAGGACATCACTGGTTCATGGGATACCATATTCTACAACAATTCAAGGTGCCTTTGCTATTGTTAATGCTATCAGGGCTGTACAGCAGGATGAAATAACTGTTACCCCTTTACAGGATTATTATAAAACATGAGATCATTACCCATATATTTAATTATATTCCTCATATTCAGTTATGAAGTGAAAGATGGGGACTCCCTTGTGGAAAAGAATGATCACACTATTGGATCTAATCTAATGTTAATCAATGAAGAATGGATGGGTGTATATCTTAATGGGAGGAAGTTAGGATTTGTCCACTCATCAATCAGGGAATGGGAAAGGGGTTATATCATAAACTCAAGGGCATACATAAAACTCAAGGCCATGGGTGAGATACAAGAGACATCCTTTACTCAGGAGAGTTATCTAACAAAGGGGCTTATACCTGAGAGTTTTACCCTATTTCAGGAGATGATGGGGCACCGCCAGAGGATCGAGGGGATATTGGTGGGTGATACTATGAAGTTAGAGATATCCTCTGCTGGGGTAACAAGTAAGAAGGAGGTAGGCCTCGTAGGCGATGTCTCCATATCTGGTGCACTCGGTTTTGTCATATATAAGAAGGGACTAGAGGTCGGCAAGAGTTACAGTATGAAGGCATTTCTAGAGCCTTTACAGATAATTATCCCTATTGAGATAGAGATCAAAGAGAAGAAGGGGATTGAGCTTAAAGGGAAGAGATTTGAGGTCTTTGTCATCGAAGAGAGATATGGAAATCTTGTCTCTACTATATGGATGACAGAGGATGGAGAGACGATAAAAGAGATATCCATGGAAGGCCTTGAGTCTATCAGGGAAGAGGAAGATGTAGCTATCAATTTTGAGGGTGGTATTATCCCTATCAGTAGTTTTATCACGATGAGCTTAATAAAACCAGATACACCGATAGAGAATCCAGATAAGGTAAGAATGCTTAAGGTGAGATTGATGAATATCAGTGATCCTGATCTGATCATCAGTGATCAGAGGCAGAAGATTGTATCGAAGAAGAGGGGTGATAGGGGGTATGAGATCAGGCTGGATATTAGGTCTGAAGAGATCAAAGAGGGAGGAGAGGCCTTGTCAGTAAAATCAAAGATTAAAGATAAAAAATCAAATATCAGATATATAGAGGATACACCTGAGATACAGTCATCCCATCATGAGATAAAGGCCAGGGCCAAAGAGATTATTGGTGATGAGAAGGATGCATGGAAGGCTGCGGTCAGTATAAATGAATGGATTTACAACTATCTGGAGAAGAGGCCAGTGGATACATTCTCAGCCATGGATGCCCTTAAGTCAAAAGAAGGTGAGTGCCAATCGCATACAAATCTATATGCTGCCATGGCACGTTCTCTAGGTATCCCTACAAAGGTCGTCTCTGGCCTTGTCTATTCCCCTGAGCATAAGGGATTCCTTTACCATGCCTGGCCAGAGGTATATGTGGGGAGATGGATTGCCCTTGACCCATCATTAGGTCAAACAACGGTTGATGCTACGCACATAAAGCTTGTTGAGGGAGGATGGGGAGAACAACTCAAACTCTTTGAATTTATCGGTAAGATCAGGATTGAGGTGTTAGATCAGGATTTTTAACCTAATATATGAAATGCAAATAATAGGTAAGATATTATACAACAAAGAATTATTACCTGATTACTTTAGGATGCGTATTGGGTTTCAGGGGTGTGTAAAGGAGATTACCCCTGGACAATTCTTTATGGTTAGGGTTGGGGAGACCTATGATCCCCTTCTGAGGAGACCTATGGGGATACATAGAGTATTAGGGGACAGAAAGGGGATAGAGATAT
>JACRGM010000179.1 GCA_016212345.1 Nitrospinota bacterium | reverse complement strand
CTCGATAATGAACAAGGAAGGTCTCTCTATCGCTGTGGCAGAAGCGCTCCCATATGTCAAGGATAGTGCTGATATATTCACAGAAAAGAGAGGTGGCACGGGAGCAGTCAGGGAGGCAATCGAGTTTATCTTAAAGGCACAGGGTCGTTGGGAGAGATTATTTGAAGAATATAGTGGGAGATATTATGACAGGAAATGAACTCAGGAGGATTTTTCTCGACTACTTCAAAAGGATGGATCATAAGATCCTCCCTAGCTCATCCCTAATCCCACGAGATGATCCTACCCTTCTATTCACCAATGCAGGGATGGTACAATTTAAGGATCTCTTTTTAGGGAAGGTGAAGCGGGATTATGTACGGGCAGCTACCTCGCAGAAGTGTGTTAGGGCAGGAGGAAAGCATAATGATCTGGAGGTGGTTGGGAGAACAGCACGACATCACACCTTCTTTGAGATGCTGGGGAATTTCTCCTTTGGTGATTATTTTAAAGAGCTCGCTATAGAGATGGGTTGGGAGTTCCTTACAGAGGTGATAAAACTCCCAAAGGAGAGGCTTTGGATCACTATATTCAAGGATGATGATGAAGCGCTAAATATATGGAATAAGAAGATAGGTGTACCGACAGATAGGATTGTCCGATTGGGAAAGGAGCATAACTTCTGGAGTATGGGTGAGAGCGGTCCATGTGGTCCATGTTCTGAGATAATAATAGATCAGGGAGAGGATATAGGGTGTGGGGAGGTGACATGTAGTGTCGGGTGCGATTGCGATCGATATCTCGAGCTATGGAATCTAGTCTTTATGGAATTTAACAGGGAGGAAGATGGTAAGACTACCCCGCTACCTAATCCAAGCATTGATACAGGGATGGGTTTAGAAAGATTATCAGCGGTTGTACAGGGAGTTAAAAGTAACTATGAATCAGATCTTATCAGACCAATAATAACCTACATAGAGGAAATAACAGGTAAAGGGTATGGAGAAAATAGGAGAGAGGATATATCTCTATGTGTGATTGCAGACCATATAAGGGCAATTACATTCCTGATATCTGATGGGGTATTCCCGTCAAATGAGGGACGAGGTTATGTCTTACGGAGGATCCTACGGCGTGCCTCACGGCACAGTAAGATGCTTGGACAGGATAATCCTATCCTCTATCGGATAGTTGGGCCGGTTGTGGATGTGATGAAGGTGGGGTACCCTGAGATTGTGGATAATAAAGAACATATATCAATGACCATCCTTGCAGAAGAGGAAAGATTCAGTAGTACACTGAATCAAGGGATGAAGATATTAGATGATCTAATCCAAAGGATAAAGGATAAGGGTGAATCAGAGATCCCAGGCAATGAGGTATTTAAACTCTACGACACCTATGGCTTTCCAGTAGATCTGACAGATGAGATTGTCCGAGAAAATGGACTCTCAATTGACATGGATGGATTTAACAGTGCAATGAAGGGACAGAGGGAGAAGGCCCGTGCCTCATGGAAGGGTGCAGGAGGGGTAGAGGGAGGGAATATATATAAGGAGATTATAGATAATATCGGAGAGACTATCTTTACAGGCTATGATTGTATAGAGGGAGAGGCAAGGATTACAGCGATTATCAAGGAAGAGAGGCTTATAGAAAGTGCCTCAGAGGGTGAAGATGTGGGGCTGATCGTTGATAAAACCCCATTCTATGGAGAAGGAGGGGGCCAGGTTGGTGACCAAGGAAGGATCACTAATGGAGGGGTTTTGATAGATATTATTGATACAAATAGACCCCTCCCAGCGATATTCGTTCATGTGGGAAGGATAAGAGGCGGAGAGATAAAGAAAGGGGATAGGGTATATACGAAGATCAATGAGAAAAGACGGAGGGCTATTGCACTTAATCATACAGCTACGCACCTACTCCACTTTGCACTAAGACAAGTACTTGGTGATTATGTAAAGCAATCTGGCTCACTTGTGGCTGATGATAAATTACGCTTCGATTATACTCACTTCTCACCTACTACAACAAGGGAGAGGAAAAGGATAGAGGAGTTGGTCAATGAAAAGATTAGGTCTAATCAGAGGGTTGATATCTCTGTGATGGATCTGGAAGATGCAATAGATAGAGGTGCTATTGCCCTCTTTGGTGAGAAATATGGTGAAAAGGTAAGGGTTGTTACTATCTCAGATTATAGCAAGGAGCTCTGTGCAGGGACCCACACAAAAGCTACAGGGGATATAGGGTTATTCAGGATAGTATATGAGGGTGGTGTGGCAGCCGGTGTGAGGAGGATCGAGGCAGTAACAGGTCATATAGCATATAAGGAGATGAAAAAGGAGGAAGAGAGACTTCTTGAAATCCAGGAACTCCTTAAGGCAAGACCTTCAGAAGAATCGCTTAAAATAAGAAGACTATTAGAGAAGATAAAGGGGCTGGAAAGGGAATTAGAAGGGGTAAGGGATAAGATGATAAGTACAAGGGCAGGAGATTGGATAAATAAGGTAAGGAAAATAAATGGAATAAATGTCCTTACGGAGCGTATGGAGAATCTTGATATGAGATCCCTGCGGTCTTTCGTGGATTCAGCTAAGGTCAAATTAGGATCAGGTGTGATTGTTGCGGGGACGACTGTCATGGACAATAATGAGGTCTCCCTGGCAGCAGGTGTAACAGATGACCTTATAGATAGATTCAGTGCAGGTGAGATAATAAGGGAAGTGGCAGGGATTGTTGATGGTAGTGGAGGTGGAAGGGCTGATATGGCACAGGCTGGTGGAAGGGATCCATCAAAATTAGATAAGGCACTGGAGAGGGTATATGAGATTGTAGAGGAG
>JACRGM010000181.1 GCA_016212345.1 Nitrospinota bacterium | reverse complement strand
TTTCTAGCTCTTATTCGCTCATAAGCATAACGAGTAATTGTGTTCACATCATGTGTGAGTATAATCCGTCCCTCTTGGGCTGCCCACTCCAGGACAGAGAGATCATTCGCACCTGAAAGACCTACATTCTGTATATGAACAATGTCTAACTCTGGTTCACGGCGTAAGACGCCACGGATAATGTTGTTGTTGAAGTTCTCATCGGCCACAAATGGAGCTATAGATTTCCATATAACAAATTACACGGCGTTATCAGTCGAAATCCTCGACGGCGTACCGCTCAGTACGCCTTACTCGGATTTCTCCCTCTAGCCTTGTGTAATTTATTATCTGAAAATCTATAGAATCGCACCAATGAAAAGTGCGAGAGTCAGTATGGTAGCGGGGAGAGGATTTGAACCTCTGACCTTTGGGTTATGAGCCCAACGAGCTACCGAACTGCTCCACCCCGCATCATAAATTAACTTATAATTTATCTAATGAGTTGAGAGTTATTCATCTCAATCCTTAACGATTTTAAAGACTAAAATAAAAATCTTTATATAAATTAACATTACTAATATTAAATTGTCAAGATGTTTTTATTTCATAGAAGTAATTTTATTGGTATTTAAAATCAATAAGTTATAAAAATCTTAAAATATTTTTCTTTTTGGGGTAATTTATTGATAATTAAAGATTTATTCAAATTTGGGGGTACTAGTGTCTGGATTGCAACCCTTTTATTTCAAAAATTTATTTCAAAAATCTTGACAAAAATTGTTAATATTGATATAATTAATATTTAATTTTATTATTCTCTTAATCGGTCTTAACCAATTTTCATTCTCCTTTGTGTCGACTATGGTCGATATGAGGGTGTGGTTTGATAAACGGAGTGTAAATTTATATGGAAATCTATAGGAGATTAAACTGTTTTGGAGGTATAATTATATGTATAATTATATGATTATGTAGAGTGGAAGGGGGGATATATTTTGGCAAGCATTAAGGTCAGGGAAAATGAGCCTTTTGAAAATGTTCTTAAAAGATTTAAAAAGCAGTGCGAGAAGGCTGGTATTCTCACAGAGATACGAAGAAGAGAACATTATGACAAACCGAGCGTTAGGCGGAAGAAAAAGATCTTAGCTGCAAGGAAAAAGAGATCAGGGATATAACTGTTTAGCTTAGCCGTTAAAAGTAACCGCTAAACAGTTATGAAAAATGAAAAATGGAGATAAATGGTTATATATCAGATAGACTGATCGAAGAAGTGAGGTCATCGTGTGATATTGTTGAGATAATCTCAGATCGTCTCTCATTGAAAAAGAGTGGGAAGAATCTTAAAGGATTATGTCCTTTCCATCCTGAAAAGACCCCTTCCTTTATTGTAAGCCATGAGAAACAGATATTCCACTGTTTTGGTTGTGGGGCAGGGGGAAATGTATATCAGTTTTTGATGAAGAGTGAGAATATCTCGTTTGTTGAGGCAGTACTACATCTTGCAGAGAGACAAGGTATTCCTATCCCTAAGAATAAAAAGAAGATAGGTGATGTGGAAGGGTATAATGAGAGGAAGAGATTATATGAGATCAATAAATTAGCTGCAGATTATTTTCACAAGAAATTATTAGAATCTTCAGAAGGGGGAAAAGGGAGGGATTACCTTAAAAAGAGAGGTATTGATAGTAATACTATTGACCGATTTTTGTTGGGGTATTCATCACCCTTGTGGGATCATCTATTAAGATATTTTGAGAGGAGTGGAATATCTCCTGAATTATTAGAAAAGGCGGGTCTTGTAATAGCAAAGGAGGGGAGAGAGGGATATTATGACAGATTTCGGGATAGGATTATTTTCCCTATCTTTAACACCCAAGGGATGGTGGTAGGTTTTGGTGGTAGGATTATCGCCGATTCTAATCAGAGGACACCTAAATACCTAAATTCACCTGAGACACCAATCTATAAAAAAGGGGGTGTTCTATATGGTTTGAACCTTGCGAAGGAGGTAGTTAGTAAAGAAGGGTTTGTTTTAATAGTGGAAGGGTATATTGATCTGATCGCTTTGTATCAGCATGGTATAGAGAATGTTGTATCACTCTCGGGAACAGCCCTAACCAGAGAGCAGGTTCTTCTTTTAAGAAGGTATACAGAGAAGGTCATCACTGTTTTTGATGCTGATTCTGCTGGGAGATCGGCTACAGAGAGGGGATATGATCTTCTTTTAGAACGTGGCATGAGGGTTAAGGTTATTCCCTTACCAAGTGGGAGTGATCCTGACAGTTTTATAAGAGAATGGGGGGGAGATCTATTTTTAAAAAGGATTGAAAAGGCGAGTTCTTTTGTCGAATATATGATAGAAAGGATTGTTAAAGAGGGTAATCTTTCCTCCCTCGAAGGACAAATGGATGGAGTAAACAGGATATTACCTATCCTCTCCAAGATACCCAATGCTGTAGAGAGGGATAGTTATATATCAATAATAGGGGAGAAGATGGGGATATCAAGGAATGCCCTCTTAATGGAACTTAGAAAGGCAATATTACATCAGAAGAGAAGGGTTAATTTCTCTCCCATTCAAAAGGAGGGGAACAAGGGAGTAGCTGAGCGTAGCTTGATTCAATTGATGTTAATTGACCATACTAATATAGAAAGGGTTAAAAGATATATCTCTATAGAGAATTTCGAGGACCACGATCTATGTCAGATTGCATCGGTCTTATTTAGTTTATTTGATAAAGATGATGAGATATCTCTCCAGAGGGTTATCGCCCTCCTTCCAGAAGATCAGCAAAAGGAGATAGTGGCAAGACTTGTTATGGATGGTATGGAATATGAGAACATTGGTAAGGCAGTGGATGATTGCATAAGGGCTATTAGGAGAAGAGATCTAAGATGTGAGATTGATACTATTAAACAACAAAGGAAAGAGGCTATAGAGATGGGAAGATTTGAGGAATATAGGATGTTACAAGAGAGATATATTCAATTAAGAGAGGAAATGAGTAAGTCTTCAATTTAAAAGGAGGTTTTGGTAAGGATTATGTCAAAGAGTGGAAAGATGAGTGAGGTAAAGCAGTTGATATCTATAGGTAAGGAAAAGGGGTATCTTACCTATGATGAAGTTAATGATGTCCTTCCTCCTGATCTTGTCTCTCCAGAACAGATTGATGACATAATGATGTTGTTCGGAGAGATGGATATCGATTTAGTTGATTCCTATCAAGAAGGTGAAAAGATTAATATGGAGAAGGATGAAGACAAGAGGAAGGCTGAGGAGGAAAAGAATCCTATTTTAGATGTAAGTGCTGTTATAGCAGATGACCCTGTAAGGATATATCTGCGAGAGATGGGGACAGTTCCTCTTTTAACCCGTGAAGGGGAGATAGAGATTGCCAAGAGGATTGAAGATGGTGAGAATGAGGTGATTAATGCAGTTGTTAATTCCCTTGTTAGTGTGAAGCAGATTATTTCAGTAGGAGAAAGGTTAAAGGATGGAAAGATTTTAATCCATGATGTTGTGAAATGGGGTGATATTGAAGAGAGTAATGAAGATAAGGTGGAAGAAGAGAAGTGGAGAGCATTAGGAGTGATCAAGAATATAAAGCTCAATTATAATAAGCTAAAGAGACTGAAGGATAAAATTCAGCCCAAAGAAAAGGAGAAGATAAAGCTAAGATATATTGAAGAGGAAAAGGCGTTAAGATCAACGATTGATGCGTTGATAAGGGAGATAAGGTTAGGGCCTGATTTGGTTAATAGTATAATAGAGGAGATTAATGATTTTGTTAAGAGGATAGAAGATGGAGAAGAGACGATTAAGAGATGCCAATCTGAACTTGGGATGGACTGGGAGGAGCTAAAGAGAAATCTCCCCAATTGGAGGGATAAAGGGGTTGTTAAATTAGATAACAAGACATATGATATTAATGTTATTCTGGATTATGAGAAGAGGATCAGAAATGCGAGACGTAAGATACGAAGGGTTGAATTAGAGACAGGGGAATCTAAAGAGAATCTGAGAAAGACATTAGAATTGATTCGTGGTGGTGAGACAAAGAACAAATTAGCGAAGAAGGAGCTGGCTGAAGCGAATCTTAGATTGGTTGTAAGTATTGCCAAGAAGTATACCAATAGGGGGTTACATTTTCTCGATCTTATCCAGGAGGGGAATATAGGATTGATGAAGGCTGTGGATAAGTTTGAGTATCAGAGGGGCTATAAGTTTAGTACTTATGCAACATGGTGGATACGTCAGGCAATTACACGGGCAATTGCCGATCAGGCGCGTACTATCCGTATCCCTGTCCACATGATTGAGACTATTAACAAGTTAATAAGGACATCAAGACAATTAGTACAGGAGATGGGGAGAGAACCCATCCCTGAGGAGATAGCAGAGAAGATGGATCTCCCTGTGGATAAGGTCAGGAGGGTATTGAAGATCGCCAAAGAGCCTATATCATTAGAAACACCCATAGGGGAGGAAGAGAATAGTCATTTAGGAGATTTTATAGAAGACAAGAAGGTTATTTCTCCTATGGAGGCGGTCATAAAGATGGATCTAAGTATTCAAACAGGGAGGGTCCTACAGAGTTTAGCTAGTCGTGAGGAGAAGGTCTTGCGAAAGCGTTTTGGGATAGGTATTGATAATGAGTATACCCTTGAAGAGGTTGGACAGGATTTTGAGGTTACGAGGGAGAGGATTAGACAGATAGAGGCAAAGGCGTTAAGAAAACTTAGACATCCGAGTAGAAGTAAGAGATTGAGAACATTTATAGAGGAATGAGATGCAATTTAGATTATATGGGCCCATAGCTCAGTTGGAAGAGCCACCGGCTCATAACCGGTAGGTCCCTGGTTCGAACCCAGGTGGGCCCATAAAGCACTTTGGTCTTTAGCAGGTGTAATTTGATTTAGAATGGATCAGATGAAGTTATTGGTAGATTTACAGAATCTAGATATTGAGATTAAGGGTATTGAGAAGAAAAAAGAGGATATACCAAAAGAGGTTGATACACAGAGAGAGAGATTACAGAAGATTCAAAAGGAGATGGATATTCTTATAGAGATTATCGAGAGGATTAAGAGGCAAAAGATAGATAAGGAGCAGGATGTCCAGATTGAAAATGATCTCCTTGTGAAGACTAAAAGAAAACTATCTGAGGTAAAAACCAATAAGGAATATAGTGCACTCTTATCAGAGATCGATGGTATCAAGAAAAAGATTGATAGCTTTGAGGATGAGGAACTGAGTCTGATGGAGATATTGGAGGAAAAGGAAAGGGATTTAGAGGGGAAAAAGGGAGAATTAAAAGAGGAAGAGAGGAATTTTCAGGATATAACTCATCAGAAGAAGGATGAGATAGTCAAATTGAATATTCTATTTGATGAGAGATTAAAGAGACGGAACCAAATAGTCTCTTCCCTTGATGGGAAATTATTCAAAAACTATACTAAACTTATGGATTGGAGGAAGGGTTTAGCAGTGGCTCAATTCAAGGACAATGTGTGTAAGGGGTGTTATAAGGGAATACCACTGCAGATGGGTATAGAGATAAAGAAGATGAATAGTATTATCACCTGTCCTCATTGTAGCCGATTTCTCTTCTGGGCAGTGTAATGAATCATTCATTTCCTGAAATGGTGAAGGTCTTTATAGATGGGGCATCAAGGGGAAATCCTGGTAAGGGAGGGGCAGGAATAGTCTTCTATGATCAGGAGGGAAGGATTATACTCGAAATGAGCCAGTATCTTGGTCAGACTACTAATAATGAGGCAGAGTATAAGGCACTGATACTGGCAATGGAGAGACTCTCTCAAGAATCAGGAAAGATAAAAGAGGTTGAGGTCTATTCTGATTCAGAATTGATGACGAGACAGATTAATGGTAGGTACTGTGTCAGAAGTGATTCCCTTAAAAGACTCTACAAAGAGGTTAAGGATTTGATAAAGAGGTTTGAAGGATTTTCTATTCATCATGTCCCGAGAGATCAGAATAGTCGGGCAGATATACTTGCAAATAAGGCAATAGATAAGGCATCATAGAGATTTTCAGATAATAAATTACACAAGGCTAGAGGGAGAAATCCGAGTAAGGCGTACTGAGTCGTACGCCGTCGAGGATTTCGACCGATAACGCCGTGTAATTTGTTATATGGAAATCTATAGAGGGTAAATACCATGACAGATTAGGTAATCGCTCTTCGATAATATCGAGGGGAGGAAAGTCCGGGCTCCATAGAGCAGGGTGCTCTGTAACGCAGAGTGTTCTGGCCTAGATATTTTGGGTACAGGATAAGGAAAGTGCCACAGAAAATACACAGTCCTGACTTATGGCTTGCGTGAAAAATGGTAAGTTATTTTTGTGCAAGCTCTAATCTCGGGATAACGGTGAAAAGGCGAGGTAAGAGCTCACCAGTCCTGCTGGTGACAGTAGGGGCTAGGTAAACCCCACCTGGAGCAAGACCAAATAGGAAGGCGTTTGAGGGCTGCTCGTCCGAGGCCTTTGGGTTAGGTCGCTTGATCTTGATAGCAATATCAGGACTAGATGAATGATTACCATCCTATTGGGTAGACCTTTAGGAAACAGAACCCGGCTTATTATCTGTTCTGGTGCTTATTTTTCCTCTGAAAATAGCCCCTCACTCAAAAAGCACGGACAAACAAGCCTGTCTGCGTGCCTGCCTGTGCGTTGCCTGTCTGCGTGCAACGTACAGGCAGGTTTGTCCATGCCACCTCCCCCTTGAGGGGGGAGGCTGGGTGGGGGTGTGATTCAATTTTCATCCCTCTTTATGCCGACTATGGATTTTTGATATATACTTTTCCCTGTCTCAGGAGTGGAGACATGGGTATTTGTTCCTCCATTTGTTGCATTAATCATTTCATTTTTCACCTCAA
>JACRGM010000178.1 GCA_016212345.1 Nitrospinota bacterium | reverse complement strand
GGTGGAGGCATATCATGAGGATGATCGTCCTAACCCTATAAATATATATGGGGATTCAAAACTCCGAGGAGAGAAAGAGATTCAGGAGATACTGAGTAATTATTTGATTATACGTACCTCATGGCTCTTTGGACCAAGAGGGAAGAACTTTGTAGATACAATCCTTAAACTTGCCAAGGAAAAGAAAGAGCTTAAGGTCGTTGATGATCAGGTAGGCTCTCCGACATTTACCTTAGACATGGCTAATGCGATATCTCAGTTGATCGATCTTAAGTACAAGGGGATCATCCATGTCGCAAACTCTGGGTCTTGTTCGTGGTATACCTTTGCCCAAAGGATCATAGAATTATCAGGGATCAATGGGGTATCCCTTACACCTATACCCTCCCACCAATCTGATCGGCCGGCTAGACGTCCACCCTTCTCTGTACTCGATTGTAGCCGTTTTAGAGATCTAACAGGTCACCTGATGAGGGGATGGGAATCCACACTGGCTGAGTATTTATGTCTCAGAAATTCTACTGTTAGGCGGAAAAAAATTTGAAAGATATGAAATTTGTGTTATCATATGAAACATTCATGCCGACAAGTCGGCACAAAGGAGCATGAAAATACACACCCCTTAATCCCCTCTTTTTAGAGGGGAAATTTTAGAACTCCCCTCTATTAAGAGGGGTTGGGGGTGTGTTATAAAGGTATTTTAAGGTGAAAATCTATAAGTATGAGGATTAATCCTTGAAGGAGAAGTTATATAAATATATCATACCCTTTTGGGGATCTATATTGCTATATCTCCTCTGTAGAACAATGAGGGTTACAGTAATTAACCAAGAAGTAGAAAGTTCTCTGGACCAGATGAATAAAAATCGTATAACGACCTTTTGGCATGGACGGATGCTCTTTATTACATACCTATACCGCTTTCAGCAGAGATATACGGTTCTGGTTAGCCCAAGCAATGATGGGGATATGATAAGCGGTATCATAAGGAACCTTGGCATCTCTGTTGTAAGGGGATCATCCTATAAGGGAGGGACAAAGGCCTTCTTAAAACTTATAAGGATTGTAAAGAATGGGGGGTGTGCAGGACTTATATCTGATGGCTCACGGGGCCCCAGATATAAGGTCCAGGGAGGTATAATAGATCTTGCCCGTCTCACAGGTGCCCCTATTATCCCTCTAACATATAGTGCTAAGAGGAAAAAGGTATTCAAAAGTTGGGATAGGTTCATCCTCCCCTACCCCTTTACAAGGATTGTAGTGATATATGGTGAGCCTCTCTACCTCCATAGGGATGCCACACAAGATATTGTTGAGGATAAGAGGAAAGAACTCGAAGATAGATTGAATAAGATTACTTTAGATGCAGATAGGTATTTTTATAAGTGCTCAATATCTTCATGAGCTTGAGCAGAAGGCACGATGCAGATTTCAATGTACTTTCTATATAACCTCCTTTATATACTTGCCCTCTCCTTCATATTCCCACTCCATTTACTAAAAAGACCCCCCCATCTGAGAGGGAGATGGCTCAAAGAAAGGTTTGGTTTTGTACCTATGAGGATAATAGATCCTTCATGGCAAGGAGAAAGGTACAATCATAGGCCTACCATTTGGATTCATGTAGTCTCTGTAGGCGAGTCAATATCTGCCCGACCTCTAATCAAGAGATTAATGGAACAGGCGAATGTTATTGTCTCTACAGTTACAGATACAGGACAGAAGATAGTGAGGGATTTTATCACAGAGAGAGAGAGGTGTATTTATCTACCTTTCGATACCCCCTTTGCTGTTAAGAGGGTAGTAAGCAGGATGAGACCAGACCTACTTGTAATAATGGAGGCAGAGCTATGGCCAAACCTTCTTAGGATTGTTAAAGGGTTTGGTACCCCTGTCTTGATTGTCAATGGGAGGATCTCTAATAGGTCATTTTTCGGTTATCAGAAGATTAGGTTCTTTATGAAGTACTTGCTCATGATGGTTGATTACTATTGTATGCAGACAGATGGAGATGCTGAAAGGATTATAGCACTTGGTGCCCCTGAAAAGAGGGTCTGTGTCACAGGAAATCTTAAGTTTGACTCCATCCCTACAGAGGAAGAGATACCACTATGGTGTAAGGATCTCAGTAGGCCGATAATTATAGCAGGAAGCACCCATAAGGGAGAGGAAGAGATCATCCTTAATACATTTTATACTATAAAGAAGGATTTTAAAGAGGCAACACTTATTATTGCCCCAAGACATCCTGAAAGATTTAGAGAGGTTGAGGATGGGCTTTTAAAAAGGCGAAAACTAGAGTTTGGTAAGAGATCCAATGGTTCATATAAGGATAAAGAGATAATCCTTCTAGACACAATAGGAGAACTCTTCTCCGTTTATGGATGTGCTGACCTCTGTATAATTGGAGGAAGTCTTGTACCAAAGGGTGGACATAACCTCTTTGAGCCAGCCTACTGGGCAAAGCCTATTGTGTGTGGCCCCCATATGGAAAATTTTCCCCTTGCCTCTGATTTCTTTAGAAATAATGCAGCAGTCATGGTAAGGAGAGATAATATTGATAAGGTACTAATTAAGATACTATCAGACAAATCTACAGCAGAAGAGATGGGGAGGGGTGCAAGAGAGTTGTATATCAAGAACAGAGGGGCCACCTCAAAGACATTAGAGGTGGTAAATAGATTCGTTTGAGCATGTCCGACAATTTCACCCAGAATTGCTGCTCTATATTTCCATATAACCTACCTTTCCCACTAAAAAAGTCATTAAATTGCTGAAAACCGCTCTGGTATTGACTTTAGAGGAGGATTTGGATACAAGATATTCACAATCGTGCATAGAATATAAAAGATAATACTTGACAATGCCTTTATTTGTGGGG
>JACRGM010000180.1 GCA_016212345.1 Nitrospinota bacterium | reverse complement strand
ATTGTGGAGAGCAGTATTTCAAGGCAGAAGCTTTAAGGAAAATTGAAGAAGATTTCAATGCCATATATGTTTCTGGCAAGAGAGTTAAAAAGGAGACTGCAGTACCTATAGAGGAATTTGCAGAGATTTAAACGGCGACTTCCGCTAACAACAGGCTAAAAGGAAACAAAATATTAGGTAAATGCTTCACACTTCTTTTAGCCGTGAACGTTAGATGAAATCTGGCAATAGAGCCTACGCATAAACTCAAAATTCCCCTAAAAATAATTGCATTAATCTTCTAACTCAGCTCCGAGCCTGATATGTCTTGGTTTTCAAATTTCATCTGAATAATCATATTTACAATATCTTGATTGAGCATTATTGTGCTCTTTTTTTGACGTGAACTCTCTATAAGACCTACAATGCCATGCTTTTTATATGCCTGCAAAATCACATAAAATGCTTCTCGGGGATAAATCAGATAATAATCTTATCGTAATGCCTATGGCTACACCGATATCAGCCCTTTTCAGGGGCAGAGCATCATTGACGCCATCACCGGTCATGGCCATAACCTTTTCCATGCCTCATAAATACCTCCTGTTTTGGTAAATTTACTTCTTATCTTTTTCAGCAAAATCTCTGCCCAGATAAACTCTGTAGCAAGAATCGCAAGGCTGATCGGTATTACTATAAAAGCAGGACCCGGCAATACAATCATCGCTATACCGATCAGCAGAAGAGTAAAACCGATTACTATGATTATCAGTCGCTTCGCCTGCTTAAGGTTTTTCAAAACGATTCTTTTCATTGGAGTTTATAGATTCCGCCAAGTGGCTTCATAATAATCCTCTCAATTTCAAGGCATCGAGTCTTGCTATCCTCTCCTCTATCGGCGGATATCTAGTGGGAGTGGAGAGATACTGATTACTACTATATGATAGGGTTGGGTTAAGGCCATAGTTACAATAGATCCATGATCTGGTTTTCTTTCTTCCACCTCTACTACGATCTCCTTATCTGTCTTGAAGATATCTTTTATCTCTATACTAAAGCCACCACTGCCGTGCTCTCCCATAAAGACAGCGATAATCATATCCTTTTCAAAATTGATCTCTGGCAGATCTGGTTTAGGAAGTTGTAAGGCATACACCTTTGCCCAGATCTCTCGCCATTGATCTTTATCCTTTATCACCAAACTTGATGACTCAGTGTAACCACAATAGGATCCCTTCCACTCTTGTTTTATTTTAACCTCTGTTTTCGTCTCTGTCTTCATCTCTGGTAATTTTCGATCCTCGATTTTCGATTCTCGATTTGAAGGGAGGGCAATTGTTTGAATACATAGGGTTATGAGAACAACTATCCCTAGAATTATTGTTTTTTTAAGTACTTCCATAAATAATCGAAAGCTAATGAGAAAAATTTACTACTTTTCCCACCTTTTACCTTTTACCTTCCGTCCACTTCAAGATTGACTTAAAGATCATGAGGCCGCTATCATTCCCCAATATCTTCTCTGAGCATCTCTCAGGATGGGGCATCATGCCAAGGATATTCCCCTCTTTATTACAGATCCCAGCGATATTCTGTAATGAGCCATTTGGATTGGCCTCATCTATGATCTCTCCATTAGAGGTAGAATATCTAAAGACAATCTGGTGGTTCTCCTCAATATCTCTTATAGTCTCTTCATCAGCAAAGTAGTTTCCATCAGCATGTGCAATAGGGATCTTTATAATATCTCCTCTCTTCATCTGGTTAGTAAATGGGGTATTACTATCTTCTATCCGTATATAGACATCTTTACAGATGAATCTCAGGGATCGGTTCTTCATCATAGTGCCTTGAACTATCCCTGATTCTAAAAGTATCTGGAATCCGTTGCATATACCAAGTATAAGACCACCTTCTTTACCAAACCTGATTACCTCCTTCATGATCGGTGAGAATTTGGATATCGCTCCAGGTCTAAGGTAGTCACCAAAGGAAAAACCACCTGGTATAATAATACAGTCATAGTCTAAGAGTCTTTCTTCCTTATGCCAGATAAAATCGACATCTTCCTTTAGGACATGTTTTATAACATGATAACAGTCATGATCACAATTCGAACCTGGAAATACAAGGACACCAAATTTCATACCTCAATCTCAAATCTATAGTCCTCTATCACTGTATTGGCTAGTAGTCTCTCGCACATCTCCTTTATCCTCTCTTCTGCATCCCTTCTATGGATATCGGTGAGTTTTAGTTCTATATACTTACCTAATCTGACATCACTTACTCCCTTATAGCCTAAGGACTCTAATGAGTGTTGCACCGCCTTCCCCTGTGGATCTAAGACCCCATTTTTTAAGGTGATATACACCTTTGCCATAATCATGATCGTGAGACCCTTTCATATATCTCCTGATATGCCTCTTCTACCCCCCCAAGATCCCTTCTGAACCTATCCTTATCTAACCTCTTTTCTGTCTCTTTATCCCATAGTCGAGATCCATCAGGGGTGATCTCATCACCGAGGAGTATCTCTCCATTATTCTCATCACTATATACCCTGTGACCAAACTCTAGCTTAAGATCTACCAATCTTATCCCCCTGTTATCAAAGAATTCGACAAGATGACGATTAATCTCTAATGCACTTTCTGTTATCTTTTTAATATCCTCAGGGGATGAGAGATCAAAGGCCTTTATATGATATTCATTTATCATCGGATCACCTAATTTATCACTCTTATAGTAAAATTCTAGAACAGTATCCTTTAAAGGTCTCCCTTCCTCGATCCCCATTCGGCTTGATAAACTCCCTGCTGCTATATTTCTAACCACTACCTCAACAGGGATGATCTTCAGTCTCTTTATCAGCATCTCTCTGTCATCTAGCCTCTCCACAAAATGGGTTCTAATCCCCCTCTCTTCTAAAAACTTAAAGATAATGGAGGATATCTTATTATTCAATATACCCTTGTTTTGGATTGTCCCTTTCTTCTTTGCATTAAAGGCTGTAGCAGAATCCTTGAAATATTGTATAAGGAGATCAGGATCATCGGTTGAATAGATAATCTTGGCCTTTCCTTCATATATCTTTTCTATCTTTTCTGTCTTTTTCATCTCTATTACCCAAACACCCTTTTAAATATAGTGTCCACATTCTTCAGATGATAGTTGAGATCAAAGGATTCTTCAACAGTCTGTGTGGTTAAATATCCCATAATATCCCTATCCTGTAATATCAATTCCTTGAAATCCCCTTCACCATTTAATACCTTTGTAGCATTCCTTTGTACCATAAGGTATGCCTCTTCTCTAAGGAGACCACCCTTTACTAGTTCTATAAGTATCCTCTGTGAAAAGATCAACCCCTTTGTCTTTTCCAAATTTTTCCTCATATTCTCTGGATATATTATAAGGGTATCTATTATCCATGTCATCTTATTCAACATATAGTCAATCAGAATGGTACTATCAGGGATGATTATCCGCTCCACAGATGAATGACTGATATCCCGCTCATGCCATAATGGTATATCTTCAAGTCCAGCAATGGAGTTGGCCCTAAGGATACGGGCTAGACCTGAGAGCTGTTCTGATGCGATTGGATTCCTCTTATGTGGCATTGATGAGGATCCCTTTTGTCCCTCTGAAAAGAATTCCTCTACCTCCATGACCTCTGTCCGCTGGAGGTGACGGATCTCTGTGGCAAATTTATCTATCGAACTCCCAATAATAGCCAATGTGCACAGAAACTCTGCATGTCGATCTCTCTGGATTATCTGGGACGATATCGGTTCTACCTTTAATCCACTATTTTTACATACATACTCTTCTACAAAAGGGTCTATATTTCCAAATGTCCCTACTGCACCTGAGATCTTTCCATAACCTATGATCTCCTTTGCCCTTTCCATACGGATGATATCTCGCTCAACCTCTTGATACCATAGGGCAAGCTTTAATCCAAATGTGATAGGTTCTGCATGAATGCCATGAGATCTACCGATCATGACAGTATTTTTAAATTTCAATGCCCTCTTCTTTAATGTCTCGGATAGCCTCTCAAGATCCTTAAGTATGATATCTGATGCCT
The DNA here is from genome assembly GCA_016212345.1 of Nitrospinota bacterium. Classification (GTDB taxonomy): domain Bacteria; phylum Nitrospinota; class Nitrospinia; order SZUA-224; family SZUA-224; genus SZUA-224. The sequence goes on along the minus strand of JACRGM010000180.1, from coordinate 482 downwards.
CTCTCATCTGGATGGATAGTGATGTATCTAGGATATCCGAGGATGTCAGTCCCATATGTATATACCTGGAATCTTCTCCTACATACTCGGCCACATTGGTCAAGAATGCAACCACATCATGCCTTGTTCTCTTTTCTATCTCCTCTATCTTTCCTATGTCGAACCTTGCCTTTTTCTTAATATTTTCAACCGCCTCTTGGGGGATATTGCCATTATTTGCAAGTGCCTCACATACCAATATCTCTACCATAAGCCACTTCTCAAACCTGTTATTAATATCCCATATCCTTGTCATCACTGGTCTTGAATAACGATCTATCATTTAAATTACTCCTTGCCCTTCACAGTCTCCTTACAATCATATCATATAAAAGTGGTATCATTATCTCATGGTGTCCTATCAATGAATATCCCCTTCCCCCCTCCTGGGTTGGTCTATCTATCACATTTATGACTGGACGGTAGTGCTGTATCATATCCAT
>JACRGM010000176.1 GCA_016212345.1 Nitrospinota bacterium | reverse complement strand
GTGAAGGAGAAAATCAAGATATCGTGAGCTGGAAGTAATACATAGATTTTCAGATAATAAATTACACAAGGCTAGAGGGAGAAATCCGAGTAAGGCGTACTGAGCGGTACGCCGTCGAGGATTTCGACTGATAACGCCGTGTAATTTGTTATATGGAAATCTACATCAGCAGGTTGTGTTGAGGAACGAGACCCAATAAAATAAAAATATAGATTAATATTACCTTAGTTTTGTGATAATCTATAATAAGGAGGAAAAGTAATGAAGAGGACATATCAACCTAGCAGGATAAAGAGAAAAAGGACACATGGTTTTAGGGAAAGGATGAGTAGCAAGGATGGAAGAGATGTATTGAAGAGAAGGAGGGCAAAGGGGAGAAAGAGACTGGCTGTTTAGGTTATATATTTATTATATGGAAATCTATAAATCTTTAAGGAAAAGGGATAAGATACTGAAACGATATGAGTATAAAGAGATATATAACAAAGGTAAAAAGATATCAATTGATGGCCTGTTTACGCTTTATATATTAAAGGAAGGTAATAGTCCTCCCAGGATAGGGATTGCTGTTCCTAAGAATGTTGGAGGTGCAGTTGTAAGGAATAGGATTAAGAGGATATTCCGAGAGATCTTTCGATTAAATAAGAGATCTATTATAGAGGGTAGTGATATAGTTATTGTTGCAAGAAAGGGACTTAAAAAGGTTAGATTTAGATATAGAGTTATAGAAGATTTATTCCTGAAGGCCCTAGAGAAAGGGCATTATGTTGAAAAGGGCGTTATGTTGAGAGGTATGGAAAAGGAGGATGATAAAGTATCTCCTTTTGATTCTTATAAAATCCTATCAGGGGTTTGTATCTCCATTTTTTTCTCCTGTATGCCGATTTTATCCTAGTTGTTCTGAATATGCTGTGCAGGCTATAGAGAGGTACAATCTATGGAAGGGATTATATCTAACCCTCCTGAGGATATTGAAATGTCATTCATTTCATAAGGGAGGATTTGATCCACTTAAATAAGAGGGTAATAATATGGAAAAGAAGGCTATTTTAGCCTTTGCACTTTCGATGATAGTCTTTCTTCTTTGGGGCCTTTTCTATACATGGAGAGAGGAAAGAATAGGAGAGAGATATAATAAGGAGAAAGCTACTAAGGCTACTATAGAGAAAGAGAAGGTGGAGCTGACTGAAGAGGGGTATATAAATGGCTCTCTGTCATCAGACCCCGATCTTAATCTACCTATAATAAAGGATATTAAAAAGGTGGATAAAAAGGATATCCATGTTGAGACAGATCTGATAGATATAATCTTAACCAATGAGGGTGGAAAGATAAAGAGTCTCCGATTAAAGGAATATATAGATGATAACAATACCCCTCTTGAACTTGTTTCAAATAAGGATAGCGATGAGCTTAAGCTTCCTCTTTACCTCGAATCTGACAGTAGAGAGATCACCTATCTATTGAATAAGGCGATCTATGAGACCCCTTTTGAAAAACTGAAACTCTCTTCATCTGAACCCGATGGTACTGTTACCTTCTCATATCTCAACGAGGAGACAGGGATCAAGATAATAAAGGGACTGACCTTTCATAATGACAGCTACAGGATAGATGTAAAGACATCTATAAGCAATCCATTTGCAGGGGAAAAAGGTACTTATCGTATCTACTGGGGGCCAGGGATAAACTCAGGTAAAGACAAAAAGGATAGGTATAGCTATGAAGGTCCAACAACCTTTGTCAATAATGAGAAGATAGATGATAAACCGAATAAGATTGATAGAGAGGCAAGACATGAAGGAGATGTTCTATGGACAGCCTTGCAGAGTAAATATTTTCTTGCTGCCCTGATACCACCTCGGGGAAGAGGTGTAGCCTCTATCATCAGAAAAGAGACAGATAATAATAGCTCGGGTAATAAAGACATAAATGGAGGGATATCTATTGGCCTTGAGTTTCCATCTTCTGGTAGAGAAGAGAAGATTGATCTGATACTATACGCTGGTCCAAAAGAGGGCGAGAGACTAAAGTCAGTTGAGCTCTCTTTGGAGAAGGTTATAGATTATGGATGGGTCAGATTCCTGGCAGTGCCCCTCTTCTGGGTATTAAAATTCTTTTATGGCTTTACTTATAACTATGGGGTTGCCATTATCCTTTTGACAATTGTGATAAAGGTATTGTTTCATCCCCTTACTCATATGAGCTTTAGATCTATGAAAAAGATGCAGAATATTCAGCCTCAGATGAAGATAATACAGGAGAGATATAAGAATGACAAGCAGAAGATGAACCAGGAATATATACGCTTATATAAGGATAACAAGGTGAACCCAATGGGTGGGTGTCTACCTCTACTCCTCCAGATCCCTGTCTTTCTTGCCCTCTATCGTCTCCTGGCGGTCTCTATTGAATTGAGAAAGGCCCCCTTTATTTGGTGGATCAATGACCTATCAGAGATGGATCCCTATTATATAACCCCAATCCTAATGGGGGTATCAATGTTCATCCAGCAAAAGATGAGCCCTAGCCCTCCTGATCCTACACAGGCAAAGATAACGATGATGATGCCGATAATATTTACCTTTATGTTCTTGAATGTCCCTGCAGGACTTGTCCTCTATTGGTTAGTAAATAATATCTTGTCTATAACACAACAGTATCTCATAAACAAAAGGGCTAATGTTTAGCCACTTTAGTTCAGTATGAATACCTCTCAAGATACTATATCAGCGATATCCACACCTCATGGAGAAGGTGGTATTGGGATAGTAAGGCTCAGTGGTCCATCCTCTGTAGATATAGTGAAAGAGGTATTTGTAGATGCAAGGGGAGAAAGACTCAAGGAGGTAATCTCTCACAGGATAACATATGGTTTTATAGTGGATCCAGATGATGGGAAAAGGATAGATGAGGTACTCTTAACTGTGATGCTTGCCCCAAGGTCCTATACAATGGAGGATATTGTGGAGATAAGTTGTCATGGAGGGATGACCCCATTAACGATGATACTGAATCTAATGGTAGAGAGGGGTGCAAGGCTTGCTGAACCTGGAGAGTTTACAAAGAGGGCATTTCTGAATGGGAGGATAGATCTCGCTCAGGCAGAGGCGGTTATAGATGTTATCAGATCAAGATCAGATGTCAGTCTTCGGATGGCTATCAGACACATGGAGGGAGATCTATCAAAGGAGATATCTTCACTACGAGAAGATCTGATAGGGATCTCTGCACAGATAGAGGCATCTATAGACCTTCCTGAGGAGGATATAGAGATAGAATCCATGGAGCTCTTGCTCAAGAGATCAGAAGGGATATTAAAGAGGATAGAGACCCTCCTTAATACCTTTGATCATGGACGGATACTTAGAGAAGGGGCAAAGACGATCATTATTGGTAGGACAAATGTAGGGAAATCGAGCCTGTTAAATGCACTCCTTAACAAAGAGAGGGCTATAGTGACCCCAATACCAGGTACTACGCGTGATTCAATAGAAGAGATGATAAGTATAGATGGTATACATGTAAATATCATTGATACAGCAGGGATAAGGAAAAGGGGTGGCTATATGGAAAGGGTAGGGATAAAACGGACCATGGATTTACTTAAAGATGCTGATATTGTCCTTATGATGTTAGACGGCTCAGAGAGTGTGACCGATGATGATCGCTATATAATGGGTGAGGTTAAGGATAAGAACCTCATTATCATTATTAATAAGATAGACCTCCCGCAGGTGATAGAGATAGAGGGGATAAAAAGGGGATTTCCTGATAATAGGATGTATATGATATCAGCTACAAAAAAGATGGGTCTTGATCTATTAAAGGATGGGATAAAGGAATTATTGATAGATAAAGAGATCACCCCTGAGAGCCCATTGATTACGAGGATACGGCATAGAGAGGCATTGATCCGTGCAAAAGAGGGTATGGAAAATGCGATTGAAGGTATAAAGGGTTTGATGTCAGAGGAATTTATTGCCCTTGATATTAATGGAGCAATGGAGAGTCTTGGAGAGATTACAGGTCAGACCTTTTCCGAGGATGTACTAAACAAGATATTCAGCGATTTCTGTATTGGGAAATGAGGTTCAAAATTCCAGAACAGCTCATGGAAGGTCATAGGGTTTCCCTACAATTTGATCTCTGTCTCCTGACAAACAGCAAAGCATTCTAAATCTGCCTTATTACTTTTAATAATCCCTCGGCAATCTTTAACAATCTCTTCTAATTCTGCATCTGTCCTTTCCTGATCATGATGAAACAGGCCAAACATTTTTACCTTGGCCTCTAATGCCAATCTTAGGGCATCTTTATATACACTGTGGCCCCATCTTTTCGTCCTTTTGTATTCTTCTTCTGTAAACTCAGCATCATGTATAAGGAGATCAACATTAGAGGAAAAATTTAGATAATCTTGATAGTCGAGACCTCCTATATGTTTAAATCTCAGTTCATTATCTGTGAGAAAGACAAAAGACTTGTCATCTTCGACAAATTTATATCCTATACCCTGATTTGGGTGATTTAGTAGTATGGGGGTTACTATTATAGAGTCTATTGAAAAACTATCCTCACATATCCCATGATATGAAATATTAGCTTTAATATCTTCAAAACTGATAGGAAAGTTGGGAGGGAGCATTGTTTGTGAGACCATATTTTTTACAGACTGTTGCGCAAATGGACAGCCAAACATATCTATATATGTTCCTCTGTTATATATAGGCTCAAAAAAAGGAAATCCTAGAAGATGATCCCAATGAGCATGTGTAAATATAATAGTGAATTTGTCTCGATCTTCCTTGGTTACCCTATTCCCTAATCTTCTAATCCCTGAACCTGCATCAATTATGATTATATTATCATCCTTGGTTCTTATCTCTATGCAGGTGGTATCTCCACCATACCTTAGATATTCTCTTCCTGAAACAGGTATTGCCCCCCTGGCCCCCCAACATCTAATAATCATTTTTCCCCTCCATAATCAGCCCTTTATGTTTAAAATGGTTGAACTATAGATTTTCAGATAAATTACACGGCGTTATCAGTCGAAATCCTCGACGGCGTACTGCTCAGTACGCCTTACTCGGATTTCTCCCTCTATCCTATCCTGCTATTCGGGGCTATTCGAGGACTCATATAACACAGTGTAATTATTATATGGAATCTATATCACAAATAAAGGTGAATATAGCAATTTTATAGATTGTTGTCAATAGGGTCTGCGGCTAAAAAATTTATCGTACCCATCTCTTCAGGATAACTATAAGTACCGCAAGGGCAATAATAAAGACAAATATTGGAAGCTCCCAGACAATCCAACTTGAAGGGACTGATAGTATCTGTTCTCCGTATTTATCCACATAATATCCTTTAATCTCCTTCTCTGTCAGACCCCGTATAACCATCTCTTTGATCTCTTCTTTGATCTTCTCAGAGGCCTCTGAGGGGTGCATTGAGACTGGTTGAGTAAGACAGCAAGGTGAGATGATCAGATTCTCAAGTCTCTTGATGCGGGCATTCTGCTCTTCGGTCAGTATATCTCCTGGTTGAGAGAAGCTAGTCTGTCCAGCAAATAGTAATAGCCAAGATAGGGAGAATACAACAGATAATAGCCATGGTACCCGAGATATTTGAATAGGATTCATTGTTTCTCT
>JACRGM010000175.1 GCA_016212345.1 Nitrospinota bacterium | reverse complement strand
TTTCAGATAATAAATTACACAAGGCTAGAAGGAGAAATCCGAGTAAGGAGTACTGAGCGGTACGCCGTCGAGGATTTCGACTGATAACGCAGTGTAATTTGTTATATGGAAATCTATAGGTGGTAGGGGTTGGGTCTATCATGATTTCGAAGGTCTTAAGTGGTGCTGTATTGGGAATAGATGCCTATATAGTAGAGGTTGAGGTAGATATATCTCATGGGATGTTACCTAGCTATTCTACAGTAGGATTACCTGATACAGCAGTAAAGGAGAGTGAGAATAGGGTAAAGGCGGCTATCAGGAATAGTGAATTTGAGTTCCCAGCATTAAAGAAGATCATAGTTAACCTTGCACCAGCAAATATCCGAAAGGAAGGGTCTGCCTTTGATCTACCCATAGCTGTAGGTATCCTCAATGCCATGGGATTTCTTAAAAAAGATCTTGTAAAACGATATATCATCCTAGGGGAGCTCTCACTCGACGGGAGGATAAAACCGATAAAAGGGGCCCTCCCCATAGCAGTTGCCTCCAAGGAGATGAAGATTAAAAGAAGTCCCTCCTCTGAAGAAGGAATTGAAGGGATACTCCTCCCTGCTGAAAATTCTGCTGAAGCAGGGGTAGTAGAAGGAATAGATATTTATCCTGTCGAAAATCTTCCCCATGTAGTAGGCTTTTTAAGCGGTAAGATTACCATACAACCAAAGAGGATAGATATCAATAACTACTTTAATAATGATAATTTAAAGTACCCTGTTGATTTCTCCGATGTGAAGGGCCAGCATCATGTGAAAAGGGCATTAGAGGTAGCCTCGGCTGGCGGACATAATATAATAATGGTAGGACCCCCAGGATCAGGGAAATCAATGCTTGCAAAGCGGATCCCAACGATAATCCCGAATATGTCTCTCGAAGAATCTATAGAGACCACAAAGATACATAGTATTATGGGGATGCTTGGGAATAACAAGGCACTTGTTGTGAGACGTCCTTTTCGTTCTCCCCACCATACCATATCGTATGCAGGACTGATAGGGGGTGGACATATCCCTATGCCTGGGGAGGTGAGCCTTTCACATAATGGTGTATTATTCCTTGATGAACTCCCAGAGTTCACCAGGAATGTCCTAGAGGTAATGCGCCAACCACTCGAGGACGGGAAGGTGACCATCTCAAGGGCATCCACCTCTATCACATATCCTTCTCGTTTCATGTTAATAGCGGCTATGAATCCCTGCCCTTGTGGTTACAAGAACGATCCGAAAAAGGGGTGTTCATGTTCCCCTATGCAGATAAAGAAGTATATATCTAGGGTCTCTGGTCCCCTTATGGACAGGATCGATATCCATATAGATGTCCCTCCCTTGAAATATCAAGAGTTGAGATCTGACAATAATGGTGAGAGATCAGATATAATCAAAGAGAGGGTTAAGAAGGTACGGATGATCCAACATAGGAGATTTAAGAATGAAAATATATACTGTAACGCACATATGGATTCAAGACATATCAATAAGTATTGTCAGATAGAGAAGGAGTCACAGGATTTGCTTGAGATGGCTATAAATAAACTCAATCTAAGTGCACGTGCCTATAACAGGATACTCAAGGTATCCCGTACAATAGCTGACCTTGCTGAAGCAGAGTCTATTCAAGGAGATCATGTTGCAGAGGCAATACAGTATAGGAGATTAGATAGAAGGGAGTCTTAGGGGGAGGAGAAAGGGAGGATATAGATATATGAGTTGGCTTTTAGGCGCAGGAATGGGGTTTTTGTTGGGTGGCCCATTAGGTGCTGTTGTTGGTGGGGTTTTACAGCACATGGTAACAAAAGATGTGCATAATACGAGGGGGGCATTAAATCAAAGCAACCATGAGACAGTCTTCGTGACAAACCTTGCAGCTATAATGACAAAGATAGCCATGGCTGATGGTCGTATAAATCCAGAGGAGGTACAGACAATACACAATTTCTTTGCCCAGAAACTTGGCTACAGGGGAGAGGATCTAGAGTATATATATGGAATAATAAAGGAGACAGAAAGGGTTAAGCCGGATATATGGAAGATCTGCTATGCCTTCAGACAGTATGCTGGTTATGATATCCGAATACTCCTCCTTGATCTTGCTTACCAGATAGCCATAACAGATCGTATTATGACCGATGCAGAGCAGAAGGAAATTAATATTGTTGCATCATTGATCGGTATATCTGAAGAGGAACATCGGCAGATCAAGAACAAGTATCTATTGCCCCATAAAAAAGATAGCTACTCTATACTCGGCCTTAAACAAGGGGCCTCCCCAGAGGATATAAAAAAGGCCTATAGGGTAATGGCAGGACAGTACCATCCTGACAAGGTTTCACATCTTGGAAAGGAACTCATAGATTTTGCTAACCAGAAATTTAGGGAGATAAACAAGGCATACGAAGAGTTGAAAAAGGAGAAAGATTTTTAACTCAATCCTTCCCCCTTCCTCTGAAAATAACCCCTCACCCCTGCCCTCTCCCCAAAGGGGAGAGGGAGGTGGGTGTGTGATCCAATTTTCATCCATCTTTGTGCCGACTGTTGACTGTGGGTGACATCAGGGTTTCTTTATATCCATGCCATAGACCATTGATCATTAGAAGGATCAAAAATAGAGAGGCAATTACCTGGACTGATTCTGGAAACATCTCTTTTACCTGTCCTGAAAGTGCAGATACCTTAATCCCTAAAGCCAAATAGATATAATCTAATGTTAATCCCAGTACCACTGACATGATTGCGATGGTCCCTAAATAGATACCTGTTGCCTTTTTGCCAAAAGATTTAGCAATAACCGGTATGGAGGCTGTATTGGTGGCTGGGCCTGTAAGTAAAAACACAAGGGCTGCCCCCGGACTCATCCCTTTTAAAACCAATGCAGCAGCAATAGGTGTTGACGCTGTAGCACAGATATAAAGAGGGATACCTATTATTAACATGATCATCATTGACTGAATTCCTCCTCCCAGATATTTCATTACAAAGTCATTAGGGATAAGATATGAAATAAGTCCACCAATTACTATCCCTATAATAAGCCATTTGGAAATATCACCTATAAGATCAATAAAGGCATACTTTAAGCCGGCCCACAATTTTTCAAGAAATGAATGGTGTCTTTTATGCTCATCCTCACTACAATAATTATCACCTGAACAACAACCATCAACCTTACAGATATTATGCTGCGTTAAATTAATGGGCAATTCGTTCTTGCTACTAGTAGTAGAGATATTTTCTAAGATACCTGCAGTTGTAGCTATAATAAACGCAGATATTGGTCTTGCAATAGTCATAATAGGGTCAAAAAGGGCATAGGTTATAGCAATGGAATCAACCCCTGATTCTGGTGTAGAGATTAAAAAGGCTATACTTGCCCCATTATTTGCCCCCTGTTTCTTTAAAGAGACAACTGTTGGAAGAACACCACAAGAACAGAGAGGGATAGGGATACCCAAAAATGAGGCGTATATTACAGATCGAATCCTCCCCCTCCCTAAATATTTAACAATCTTTTCTGTTGAAACAAAGATATAAATCAGTCCTGCCACAAAAAAACCAAATAGAATATATATGGATGACTCCATCAAGATATCTATCGATTCCTTCAGAACACCAAGAATTAATTCCATTGAGAACTCCTTGTTCACCCTCCCCTTAATCCCCTCCCATCAAGGGAGGGGATTAAGTAGGCCACTCTTTTTCCTTCTCCCCTTGTGGGAGAGGGTTAGGGTGAGGGGATATTACGCATAAGCATGCAGCCCCGGCAGAATAAAGCTCACTCCCCAGTAAAGGAATACTATTGCAATAAAACCTA